>CAWVFT010000001.1:0-18514 GCA_963928635.1 Bacillota bacterium
GTTGTTATAATTTGGAGCAGGTAGTGGGAATCGAACCCACGTCATCAGCTTGGAAGGCTGAGGTTCTACCATTGAACTACACCTGCATATTTAATTATTGTTTTTATAAGTTATTGTCAGTGTGGAGCAGGTAGTGGGAATCGAACCCACGTCATCAGCTTGGAAGGCTGAGGTTCTACCATTGAACTACACCTGCAATATTTATCCTGACATTTATAAATTATAAATTGTTTTTGCGTTTTTGTCAATACTTATTTAAAAAATTTACTCTTTTTTAATATTTTGTGTTACAATTCACAGTTCTATAAAGCAAAAAATCTTGAAAAGGGTTAATTAATATTTTTCCAATAAGATAAAATATGAATTAACCCTTTGAAAGTATTTCTTATCTTAAACTGTGAATTGTAACTTTTTTGCTATTTTTAATTATCTATTAATAATTAATCTTTAACAGATGCAATGTAACATGCTAAGTCTACTAATTTGTTTGAATATCCCCATTCATTGTCATACCAAGCTACCAATTTAACAAATGTATCTGTTAGCATAATTCCTGCTGTTGCATCAAATATTGATGTATGTGGGTCTGATAGGAAATCTGAAGATACAACTGGTTCATCTGTGTATTCAATAATTCCTTTCATTTCATTTTCAGCTGCATTTTTCATTACTTTACAAATTTCTTCATATGTTGTTGGTTTTGCTAGATTACATGTTAAGTCAACAACTGAAACATCAACTGTTGGTACTCTGAATGACATTCCTGTTAGTTTTCCATTTAATGATGGAATAACTTTTCCAACTGCTTTTGCAGCTCCTGTTGATGATGGTATTATGTTTGCAGCTGCTGCACGTCCACCTCTCCAGTCTTTTTTTGATGCTCCATCAACTGTTTTTTGTGTTGCTGTTGTTGAATGTACTGTTGTCATTAATCCTTCTGTAATTCCAAAGTTATCGTTTATAACTTTTGCAAGTGGTGCTAAACAGTTTGTTGTACATGATGCGTTTGATACTATGTTCATTTCTGGTTTATATTCTGTATTATTAACTCCCATAACAAACATTGGAGCATCTTTTGATGGTGCACTTATTACAACTTGTTTTGCTCCTGCGTCTATATGTGCTTGAGCTTTTTCCATTGTTGTAAATACTCCTGAACATTCTAATACATATTCTACCCCTAATTCTCCCCAAGGGATGTTGTGTGGGTCCATTTCGTTATATACTTTTATTTCTTTTCCATTTACTGTTAATATGTTATCTTTTCCTTCTATTGTTCCATTAAATCTTCCATGTACTGTGTCATATTTTACCATATATGCCATATAATCTGCTGTTATAAATGGATCATTTATTGCTACTATTTCAACTCCTTCTTTTGCTAAAGCTGCTTGGAATGATAATTTTCCTATTCTTCCAAATCCGTTAATTCCTAATTTTACTGACATAAAAATTCCTCCTTTAAATTTTAAAGTCTTTGACTTTTATTTTTGTCTTTTTAGACATTTTTTATTCTATAACAAAAAAGAATACTTTTCAAGTATTCTTTTTTATTTTAATAAAATTTTTTAATCGCCATATTTAACTATATAAATCTTGATATATCTTATAATCTCTTAAAATTTTTCTAACATATTGATTCGTTTCTTTATATGGGATGTTTTCAATATTGGTGCCATCATCTTTTATTGTACCTTCTGATATCCATTTATCTACTGTTCCAGTTCCTGCATTATATGCTGTTAATGCTAATTGTATATTTTGATATTTTTTCAATAAAATTGAAAGATATTTAGTTCCTAAATTTATATTAAAATCTACATTTAATAATTTTTCTTCTATTTCCTCTTCTGTTAAATTAAGTTCTAAATTTTTTGCAACATCATATGCAGTGCTTGGAACTAATTGCATTAATCCTTTAGCATCTTTTCCTGATACGGCTTCTGGATTAAAATTGCTTTCAGCTTTTATTAACGCATATATTAGATATTCATCTACTTGATATTCTTTTGCATAAAGTTCTACAAAGTTACTATACTTTTTTGGATATATTATTTCTAATATTCTATTTTGCACTTTCAAAACATTAAATAAAACTACCAGAAGTACAATTAAAATAATTATTATTAGTATTACTTTTTTACTTTTGTTCAAAATTTCCTCCTATATTAATTTGATTTATTTACATTCATACCAATTGTTTGCAACAGAAATCTCTGCAATTAGTGGAACATCTAAAATTGTTGCAGATTCCATGCATTCTTTTAAAATTTCTTTTACTTCTTCTATTTCTTTTTCTGGGGCTTCTATCATCATTTCGTCATGTACTTGTAAAACAATTTTTGATTCAAGCCCTCTATTTTTTAATTCTCTATAAACTTTAATCATTGCTATTTTCATTATATCTGCTGCAGTTCCTTGTATTGGTGTATTCATAGCTGCTCTACTTCCAAATTGCCTTACCATATAGTTTTTGGATGATAGCTCTGGTATGTATCTTCTTCTATGAAAAATTGTTTCTACATATCCGTCTTTTTTAGCTTCTTCTATTATATTATCCATATATTCTTTTATTCCTGAATATTCTTCAAGATATTCATCAATATATTTTTTAGCTAATTTTCTAGATATTCCTAATTGTTCCCCCAATCCAAAGTCACTTATTCCATATATTATTCCAAAGTTTACAGCTTTTGCACTACTTCTCTGCTCTTTTGTAACTTGGTCAATTGGCGTCTTAAATACTTTTGATGCAGCTTGTTTGTGTATATCTTGATTATTTTTAAATGCTTCTAACATATGCTTATCCCCAGACATATGTGCCAAAACTCTTAATTCTATTTGAGAATAGTCTGCATCTATATATACTTTTCCCTGTTCTGGTTCAAATACTTTTCTTACTTGTTTTCCTAGTTCAAATCTTGTTGGTATGTTCTGTAGATTAGGTTCTGTTGAACTTATTCTGCCAGTTGCTGTTATTGTTTGATGGAAAAATGAATGTATCCTACCTGTTTTCTTATTTATATATGGTTTTAAACCTTCTATATATGTAGAATTTAATTTCATTAGTTGTCTATAATCTAGAATTTGTCCAATTATTGGGTCTTCCCTTTTTAGTTTTTCTAAAACATCTACATCAGTAGAATATCCACTTTTTGTCTTTTTTATAACTGGCAATTTCATTTTTTCAAAAAGTATTTCTCCCAGTTGTTTAGTTGAATTTATGTTGAATTCTTCTCCTGCCAATTCGTATATTATTTTTGTCTTTTCTTCTAGCTTTTCTTTTAGTTCGTTTCCAAACTGTTCTAATTTTTGTTTATTTACATACATTCCGTTCCATTGCATTTGTGATAATACTGTTACTGTTGGAATTTCTATATCTCTATACAAAGATATTGCATTTATTTCTTCTAATTTTTTAGTCATTATTTCTTCTAACTTTGAAATGATATATGCGTAATATTGTCCTTTTTTCTCTTTATTCTTTTCTGTTTTTTCTTCTTTCTCTGTCATTTGGTCAAATAGATTTATTTGTTCTTGTTTTTCTTGTTTAAAATATTGTTCTAAATCAATATTTAAATATTGTTCTGCTAAATCTTCTGTTGATAATTTATTATTTGTAGAATCTAAAATATATCCTGCAATTTTTGCATCAAAATATATTCCTTTTATCTCTATTCCTACTTGTTTTAGCATTATATATATTTTACTAAAATGTATACCTATTTTTTCTATTTCTTTGTTTTCAAAAATATCTTTAAGTTCTAAAATATTTTCTTCTTTTTCAAAATCTATGCTATATACTTCATTTTCTTGCTTATTATATATACTTAAACTTTGTATTTTTTCATTTATTATTTTTTCTTCATTGTTATCACTTGTTGTTTCAATGTAGAATATCATTCTTTGTTGATTATTTATTATTTCTTTTATTTCTTGAATTGTTTTTGTTTTTATTTCAAATAAGTTTTCTTTCATTTCATTAGATATATTTGTGTTATAAGTATTATTTTCATCTTCTAAGTTAAATCTGTCTATATATCTTTTAAAGTTTAATCTCTTGAATAGTTCTAATACTTCTTTTTTATTCCATTCTTTAATCTTTAATCTTTCTAAAGTTTCATCTAACGGAACTTCTAAGTTAATTGTTCCCAATGTTCTAGATAGTTCTGCTAAATTTTTGTTATTTTCTAGATTTTCTCTTTGCTTTCCTTTTATTGATGGTTCCCCTTCTTCTAACTTTTTATATAGATTATCTATTGTTCCATATTTTTGTATTAAGCTTAATGCGGTTTTTTCTCCAATTCCTGGTACTCCTGGTATATTATCAGATGTATCTCCTTGTAATCCTTTTACTTCTATTAATTGTTTTGGTTCTATTCCATATGTTTCTTCTATTTTTTTTCTGTCATAGTTTTCTGTTTCTGTTTTTCCACCTTTTGTTCTTGGTATTCTTATCATGACTTTGTCTGTTGCAAGTTGGAATGTGTCTCTATCTCCTGAAAGGATGGTAACTTCTTTTCCTTGCTTTTCGCCAAACCTTGAAAGTGTACCTAAAATATCATCTGCTTCATATCCTTCTTTTTCGATTATTTCTATATTCATTGCTTTTAGCACTTCTTTTATTACTGGCATTTGCTCTGCTAATTCTTCTGGCATGCCTTTTCGGTTTGCTTTGTACCCTTCATACATTTTGTGCCTTGCTGTTGGTGCTTTTAAATCAAATGCTACTGCTATATATTCTGGCTTTACATCTTCTAAAAATTTAATTAAAATTGCTAAAATCCCATATACAGCATTTGTATATTTTCCGTCTTTTGTTGTTAGCATTTTACTTCCCATTATTCCATAAAATGCTCTATTCATTATACTATTTCCATCAACTAATACTAGTTTTTCCATTGCTAAACCTCTTTCTTTAATTTTTCATAACTGTATTTCAATATCTTCTCATATCTCATTTGTATGATTTTCTTGTAAAACTCTTTTCTAATATCAGAAATAAAAGGTGTTTCCTCTATAATCTTATTTACACTTTCTAAATCTATTTTTGGAAATATTCTAGATAATGCATTATTACATTCTTCATTTTCTAATTTACTTATATATTCGAAATAATTTATTTTTTTATCATTTATTTTTAGTGCAGATGTTGGAAATACAAATACTCTTGCATCCATTTCTTCTTCATCATTTATTATTTCTGCAATTTTTTCATCTGTTAATTGTGGATATAAACATGAAGCACAGTCGTAAATAGGTGCAATTTCTATTTTTTGTTGCCTTTCATTGATTAGAAATCCCCAATTACCATTATGCCTATCAAAATTTCCTACTAAACAATCTGCTATAAACATATCCCAAAAAAATTCTTTTAATTCTCTTACGTTATATATTTGCTGTTCTTCTATAGTTTCTAACACTTCGCTAAGTTCAGTTCCATAGCCATTTCTAGACGTTTCAATCTGACTGTTTTTCAGTTCAGCAAATTGTTTTAATACAGTTCCTTCAGATGTAAAATCTTTGCAAGCAACAACTATTTTTTCTTCGTTATTTAATTTACACTTCCCTAATATAGTTTCTTGCACATGTAGTTCTATTGACTGTAATGTATGGCAAGCAATATATTCAGATATACAATTATTTGAATATTCATGTCCAGAAATTCCCTCATTTATCCCTGGAAATTTTAACATATAATCTTCATTATTATATTTAATACAAATTTTGCCACCATTTTTTCCACCATAATATTTATATTTATTTATCTCACAATTTGTAAAATCAATCATAGTAAATTCCTTTCTTTTTCCAATAAAATGAAATCATTTTTTATTTACTCTATTTGTACATTCTTTAAATTAATCCACCATAAATATATTTTCTGTAAAAATAATCACATTGTTCCTCTGTTATATCTCCATCAACAAATGCACTATTCACAGAACCTTGAAGTTCATTAATTAAACAATCTAAATAACTTACTTTATTTTTTATTCCTTCTTTTAATTTTTTTAAATCTTCTTCTAAATATATAGGTAAACATTTTTCTAAAATTTCTTCTTTATATTCTTTTTCCATTTTAACCTCATTTTCTTTTTAAATACAAATCTGGTTTAAAAATCAATTTTTCAATCTTTACTTCTTATCATTTAAAATTTATATAATTATATCATAACTTTTTAAAAAGTATAGTATTATATATAAAAAATTGCTCTATACTTTTGTATAAAGCAATTCTTTTTCTAAACATTCTTCCAAAACCATTGTAAACTATCATCCACGCTCTTTTTTCCTAATTTATTAGCCTCTATGTCATCTACCCATAAATAAGCAAAAAATGTAATAAATACAAATACTAAATCAATTATCGCACATTTTATTAATTCTGATAAATAACTTGCATTTTCTTGACTTAATGTAATTATTTGTCCTACATGTACAGCTAATAATATTAAATAAAAAAACAATGCAATACCTGAAATATAGCTTTTTTTCAATTCTTGTGATAAGAAAATAAGCAATACTGTTGCAATCAATAAAAGTATCAATGTAAAAATGTTAGATACATCTAAAAAAAACATTTCTGCTCCCCCTTATTCAATTATATGTTTATATGTTATCACTTATAAATATATATATCAACTAACTTATTTTACATTTATATTACACTTGTATTACATTTTCATTGCACTTCTAATCAAAAAACTAATACATATATGCCGTAATATACAATACATCATCTATACATAAATAGCCATCTTTTTCTTGTTCCAAATATATATTTTTTTCAGCCTCAGTAGGTTCATATTTTTCTAAATTTTCACCAGTATAATAATTATAGCACCCCACTATTGACCACTCAGTTTTTATAGCACTATGTGTTACAAAAACTCTATGATAAGTTTCTGGATAAAATGCCTTTGAAGTATGTCCTTTTTCTACTACAACTGCTATTTTTGTAATTTCTGTATTATTTTCTTCTTCATATTTTTTTACTTCTTCTTGTATTTTATATACTTCTTGTTTATCATTTTCTTCTACTTGCTTACTTTCTCGCATGATGCACACATAATTTACAGAATTTACTATACCATATAATATCAATATACAAATTAGTATTGTATTAAATATATCTTTTTTATTTTCTACAAAATCTGTTTTTGCCCATAAATGTAAAAATATAAATCCTACAATTGCTCCCATTGCAAAGCGAATTCTACCTGACAGCAAACCTGAAGTACTAATTACAGACACCATGCATGAAAATAATATTCCACATATTACAATAAAAATTTGCTCTATCATAATTTTCTGATTACTTTTATCTGGATTCTTTTGATTTTGCTTTAATAATTTAATAAATATTAACAATTCTATAATTACTACTATTATTGCATATGACCAATTAGGGAAATATCCTCCGGTATATCTAATAATATTTAAAATATTATCTAAGATTATTCTTATATTAAAATAAATAATTATATATGATGTAATTCCTCTATCTTGTTTAATATTATAAGTATTTTCAATAAACATTATTTGCAAATTATTTATTAATATTCCTAATAAAGTAATAATAACAGCTTTTATCATTGTTATTATAATTCCTTTTAGCGTATTTTCCTCACACATTGAAAATACCAAAACAGCTAAAAAGAAAAGAGAAATTGTTCCTTGATATGACATTATTCCTAAAGTAACTAATATAAAAGACTTAAGCAAATACATTTTAGTTTTTTTAACCAAAATTCTTGCTGATAGAATATATAGTAAAATACTTAATGCCATTACTAGTGCTTCTATATAATATAAATTTTCTATATATAATAAATTAAATATTGCATAATATGAAGCAACATATAAAATGATTTTTGATGATAATTTTTCTACTTTTTTAAAATTTTGAAATGTATTTGCTAATACCATAATTGCAATACATGATAATATTATAGCTATTTCCAAAGATATAATATTACTAATAATAATTGGCACATCAAAATATGCAATAATCTCTACAAAAATCCCCATAAATACTCTTCCATCTAAAAATGAGTTTCCTGTTGCATATTCTTCATATCCTTTATTAAAAATATTATACGAGTCTGTTGACATATGTCCTGATAAAAATGGTATAAAAATTGTATTTGTTACAATTAACAAAATAAGAAATATTAGCGCTGTTTCTCTTTTGTTGCTTTTAATTTTTTCCATAAGTATATTTTCTCCTACATATTAAATTCTTTTACAAATTGTACAATATCACTATTAACTTCTTGAATTCGTTTATCATTCAATAAATCAGAATATGAAAACCATTTGTACTTAATTCCATCTATTTCAAAATCATTATCATTTAATTTAAGATCCAAATTCACATTATAAAAATAATGTATATATTCTTTTTCTATTTTTGCACTTTCAGAAAACTTTTTATGACTTTTAGATCCTACTAATGAAACTTTTATAAGTTTTTTATCTATTTTTAAAGCTTCTGCCACTTTATTTTCTACAGCATTACTATCTTCACCATTTGGTAATTTACAGTTTAAAAATAAATAACTATTCCACCTTTCATCAAAATATTGTAAATATTGATTTCTTTCATTTTTCATAACAATAATCGAATGTATCCCCATATTACTTTTTCTCCTTTTCAATCTTTTTCTGATATCTATCTTCCTCTGAAAATATGCAACCACAATATTTTTGCATATATAATCCTAATTCTCTTGCTTTTGCTTGTCCTTCTCTAAAACCTACTCTAAAATCTCTATACAAAAATTGTAAATCATATTTTTTTGCAATTTGCTCTGCAATATTTGCTAATATTTCATGTTTTTGATATGGACTTACAAGTAAGCTAGTAGAAATCGTATCAAATCCATTTTCTTTTGCATATTTTGCAGTTTGTTCTAATCTTACAGGGTAACAATAATCTTGACATCTAGTATCCAAATTGTTTACAACATTTTTGCAAAAATCTCTTAATCCATAGTTTTCTTCAAAAATGGCTTCAACATTTATTAACTTAGTATATTCTTTTAAACAGTCTCTTCTTGCTTTATATTCCATATATGGATGTATATTAGGATTAAACCAATAAACTGTTGGTTCTATTCCTTCTTTTCTTAATGAATCAATGCAATATACACTACATGGTGCACAGCAAGTATGTAATAATAGTTTCATTTTAATATCCTTTCTATTAGTTAGTTTTTCATTTTAATCTGTTGTTCCTTCTAAGACTACCCATTCTCCAAAATATGTAGTTTTAAAATCTGTTGTATCTAAGTTTTCTAATTCTGCTTTTTCTATTAAGTACACATTGTTTTTTGATGAATCTATATTTGTTATTTCTTGGAAATGATATTTTCCAAAAGAAATTACTTCTCTAAAGGCTACTGTTGGATCTTTATATTCTACTGTATTTACGAAGTCTTCTGTATTATATTTTGTATAGAATAATACATAAATGTATGGTTCTTTTATTTTATTTGTAACATATATTTGTTTATTTTCTAGTGCATTTACATATTCAATTGGAGCTTCTAGTCCTTTTTCAAAAGTCCAGTAGTTACCTGCATCTTCTTTTATGTATGAATTTATAAACATTCCAAAAGATATTGCATATAGAATTGAAATTACTACAATTAGGAAAGTTCCTCGTCTTATTACATCATAAATACCAAGTATTGTGTAGAATATTATTGGAAACATCAATATATTTAATCTATTTATATTTGGTTCGCAGACGAATGTTAATATAAGTGAAACTATTGCCCATATTTCAAATATATATTTGAATTTTATAATTTTTTCATGTTTAATTGAAAATCTTATTCCTATAATTGTAAATATTGTTGAGAATATGTAAATTGTTCCGTATGGATATATTGAGTTCCATCCTAAACCATCTACTTGTTGGACTAATACCTTTACACTTCCTATAAAATTATTCATACTTTTACTTAAAAAGTCGCTACTAAATATTGATGTTACTTCTGCATATCTATTTACAGTCATTCGTGGGATTGTCATAAATGGTAAATTTATTTGTGGTAAATCAAATGTATTTATTATTACAAATATTATAATTGGCGATGCTATTACAATTAAAACAATTAAACTTAATATTGCTCTTCTTATGCTTATCTCTCTTTTCTTTACTAATATTATTAGCAAAGGAATTATGAACAATGGTAAGAATAAATATGAGGTTCCATATGCATATGCTGTGAGTCCAAAAAATACAAATGATATGTAATATGTCCATTTACTATTATCTTGTAGTCCCTTTACTAACAAGAATATTGCTATTAATACAATATCTGGAAATAAATTTGATTCTAATCCCCATCTAGATTTCATTATATGCCATGGACATATAGCTAAGAAGATAAGACCTATTAATGCTATTTTTTTGTTTAAGATTCTTTTTAAAAGGCAATAAAATACTACAAGTGAAATACACCCTAATATCGCCATTGGAAGTCTAATTGCTAATGCACTTAATCCTAATAACTTTATAAATGGTATTATTAAATATGAAAATAACGCATTTTGTCCACTTCCCCATGCTACTAAAAATACTGGCAATTTATTTCCGTTTCTATCTATTCCATAATTTAATATAGAAAAAGCTTCATATCCAGCAGATGTCTCGTCTACATTTAATGCATTTGGGTACTGGTCAATTCCTATAATTCTTACTAAAAATCCTATTATACATATTAATACAACTACTGCTATAAATATCTTATCTTTGTGTTTTTTTAATACTTCCATATTTATTGCTCCTTTCATAATAGTTTTGTATTCTGCGATAATGTAATAATTTATTAATTATATAAATATATGTCATATATAGAAACTTGTCCTATTTTTTCTAAATTATTTTGGACATAATGTATTACATCCATTGGAGTCTGCCAATTGTAATTATATGAAGGATTTCTTACTAAATAAATACAGTCATCAGTTTCTTGTTCTTTTTCTATTCTTTGTATCATACCTTCTGTTCCATCTTTTCCAAAATTGCCAAGGTTGAACATGTCATAATTTTTATAATATATATCTAGTGGTATATTATATACTGCTGCTTCTGCATCTAATATATACACCTTTTTTCCATTTTGATTTACAATAAATTCATCTACTTCTTTTATCCTATCTAATAAATATGGTTCTATAATTAAATTTTCATAATGTTTTATTCCATGGTTTTTACTAGTTTTGTCGCTTTCAATATAAATTATAGCATTTTCCACTATTGATGCTACTGAACAAACAAGCATTACCATGCAAATTATTATTTGCAAACCATACATTACAATATTTTTACTTTTAAAATTAATCTTTTTTATAGCCCACTTTAATATTAAAAATAGTAAATATGATATTCCAATAAAAACTATATATGAGCCAATTAAAAAATGTATTTGGTCTGAAATTGGATATATTATTATTAATGGCACTAATGAATATATTGTTAATATTTTAAAGTCTGTGCTTACTTTAATTTTTTTTGCAAAAATTGATATTATTATCATTGTTATTACTGTAATAGGAGTTATTATTGCTAATAATTTTATTATAAAATCTCCTTGTAATAGGCTTGAATATAATATTTTATTACTAAAAGTTAAACCTCCTAGTATTGTATAACTAATAAAATCTTCCAAAGAACCTGTTACTAACAAATATATTAATAATATAAATAATGGAATAGCTATTCCTAATATTCTTTGTAATGCTATTTTTAAGAATATTTTAAAATCATTTTTGTTTCTAACCCAAAATATTGGATAAATCACAATAACTAGAGATAGTGTTGCTCCTATTGTTTGTTTTGATAATATTACACATCCTGCTAAAATTCCAATTATGATATTGCTTTTAATTTTAGTTAAATTTTCTAATAAGCCTTTTTGGTTATCATTCTTCTTTATTTCTAAATATAGAACAATTAAAACTAATAATAGTGAAAAGAAATTGTAATCTATACAAAAATCTTTAGCCATTAAAAGTCCTAGTAATAATGTAAAGATTACGCTTATTTTTATTTCTTTTATTAGCAATAAAAATATTTTAAATGTTACATATAATATTGTTGCACATAGTACTGGTGCTAATATTCTCATTATTATTAGATTATTCCCTAGTATTAATAGGAAAACAGCATTTATAAATGATAACAATGGTGTAATTACCATACTTACTTCTTTATATGGTATCAAACCTTCTGAAATAGTCCTTGCCATATTATAATTCCATAGTTCATCTAGGTTAGAAACTGGTTTTACTATAATAAATGAAAATACATATGCAATTAAAAATAGAAAAAATATGTTTTCTTTTTTTAAGATTTTTTTCATATTTAGCCCCTTCTATTCTCCATCATATTCATATCCTAGATGCTTGTACGCTGCTGGTAAAACTTTTCTTCCTCTTAATGTTCTTGCAACAAATCCTAGTTGTATTAAATATGGTTCATATACATCTTCTATTGTATCTACTTCTTCTCCTATTGTAGCTGCTAATGCTTCTATTCCAACTGGTCTTCCAGAATATTGTACTATCATTGTTTCTAATAATTTTCTATCTATTTCATCTAATCCTAGCTCATCAATTTCTAGTTTGTTTAATGCTATTTTTGTTATTTTTAAGTTAATATTTCCATCTCCTAGTACAATTGCATAATCTCTTACCCTTTTTAATAGTCTGTTTGCAATTCTAGGTGTTCCTCTTGACCTCCTTGCAATTTCTATAGCTGCTTCTTCGTCAATGGTAACATTTAGTATTCCAGCTGACCTTTTTACAATTTTTGTTAAGTCTTCTACACTATATAGTTCCAAACGATGTACTATACCAAATCTGTCTCTTAATGGTGTAGTTAATGAGCCTGCTTTAGTTGTTGCTCCTATTAGAGTAAATTTAGGTAAATCTAATCTTATTGACCTTGCACTTGGTCCTTTTCCTATAATTATATCTAATGTATAATCTTCTAATGCTGGATACAATATTTCTTCAACACTTTTGCTTAATCTATGAATTTCGTCTATAAATAAAACATCAAATTCTGATAAATTTGTAAGTAGCGCTGCTAAATCTCCTGGTTTTTCTATTGCAGGTCCAGATGTTATTTTTATATTTGAATTCATTTCATTAGAAATAATATTGGAAAGTGTGGTTTTTCCAAGCCCCGGAGGTCCATATAATAGTACATGGTCTAATGGTTCTCCCCTTTTTTTTGCAGCTTCTATATATATT
This sequence comes from Bacillota bacterium, assembly GCA_963928635.1. Classification (GTDB taxonomy): domain Bacteria; phylum Bacillota; class Clostridia; order TANB77; family CAG-508; genus CAG-269. The sequence goes on from CAWVFT010000001.1 coordinate 13,276, forward strand.
TTCATATTTTCTTTTATTTTATCTTGTCCTATATATTCATCTAGTGTTTTTGGTCTTAATGAATTTTCTAGTCTTTCTTCTTTTGCATCTTCTAATTCTGGATTTATTATTCTGTCCTCTCCCATGAATAATCTCATTCCTTTCTTTAAATGTAGTTGTGGCAAAAAAGTTTTTTCTATTTTAATAAATTATGAATGTTTATTGACTTAGAGATATCTAATTCTTTTCGCATATTTTCTTCGTATTTATTTAATAATCCTTTTTCGTCATCTGATAATATGTTAAAATCTACTAGATTTCCTGTACTAATTTCAAACCAATTTCCATCATAATAATATCTGCTTGAAACGATTCTTTCATTGTTAAGGCTTATGAAGTCTTTTCTTGCAAACATATTTGTTCCTAAAGATACTCTATCATCTAAATTATATAAATATGCAAATGTTGGCTTTATATCTAATTTGCTTACAGGTTTTTCTATTTTTAAATGCTCTATTCCTGGTATTTTCATGCCACATGCGACTTTTATATAATTTAACCTTATGTCTATATCATTTAAATCAGGATTTGACTGTTTTAAATAATCTATCATTTCTTCGTTATACATTTCTAGTCCATTATGGTCTCCATATATTAACATTACTGTGTCATCATATAAATCTTCTGCTTTTAGTTCTTCTATAAATTTTCCAAATGCATAATCTGCATAATTTACTGATTCTAAATAATTACCAAAAAATGTTCCTTTATATTTTCCAACATCTATTTGAACTTTGCTTGTGTCTTGCAAACCGTCTAGTGTAAATGCAGTATGTGAAGATGCCGAAACAATGTATGTAAAAAATGGCTTGTTGTAATTTTTTATTTTTTCTACAGCTTGCTTATATAATAATTCATCTGACAAATACCCCATTATATTTTCTGATGTATCTTCAAATGCATCTTTAAGTTCTAAATGGTCAACTGGTAATAAACTATATACATTTCCTCTATTCCAGAAATATCCATAATTTCCATGCATATATGATGTTGTATAATTATCTTGGTGGAACATGCTAAAAATGTCATCAATTGAATTTGTATAATATTTGCTAAATGACATTCCGTTTTCCATTGGGTACAATGATGATATTGTAGAAAACTCTGAATCTGCTGTTGATGAATAACTTTGCATAAACATATTTGAAAATTCTATATTTTCATCTAAAAATTTGTTTAAGTTTGGTGTAATTTCTTTGCCATTTATGGATTTATGTAATACAAATTCTTGTATAGATTCTAATTGTAAAATTATAACGTTTTTGCCTTTCATTGATGATTCTAAATAATAATTGCTTTCACCATAGTTTGTATTATAATCATTTTTTAGTTCATTATATGCTATTTCCATATCTTCTTTATTACTATATTTCGCTTGCTTTTTTATTTGAAGAGCATTTTGTATATCTGCAATGTGATATCCATATATAGTTGCTGTTTTTATCTGTAAGTCTTTATTATATGGGTTTTCTAAAGCTCTTACTGTATATTTATTTCCTACAAAACAGTATGTAATTGCAACTACACATGATAATATTCTTAATATTTTTTGTTTTTTAGTTGCTTTTTCTGCTTTTTCTATTTTTATATACTTGCTAAGCAATAATATAAATATAATAACTATATCTACAAAATATAAAATATGTCTTAGATCCATAATCATTGGAAGTGTTGATATTATTTCTTCTCCATATTGAAGATTTGTAATTTGAAAAATAGATAATACACTACTTGAATATGAATAGTATAAATCATCTCCTAATAATAAAACACTAATAAATATGTCTGCAATAAATGTTGTGTAAAATCTTGTTTTATTTGGCAATGCTAAACAAATGAACAGTAATATGGCTACAAAAGTCATTGTTCCTATTACTATATCATAGTTTAATTGTTCTCTAATTATAATTGTATCATAATAGAAAAATATTGTTTTTAGTGCAATTAATATACATATAAATATTACAAAAAATATTGAGTTAAAAAAGTTATTTGTTATTTTTTTTATTCTTTCTAGCTTTATTTTTGTTTTTTCTTGCAAGATTAACTCCTCTTTCTTCATTTTTAAAACTAAACTTTTTCTATAAATTTTTCTATTGTATCTAACATTTTATGATTATCTAATTCATATTTCTTCGGTGTAAAATTCTTTACTTTTTCTAGTGTTTCTCCGAGTTTTTCAACATCCATGCAACCTAAGATATATCCTTTTTTATCAAATAACTCTACTATTTCTACTTGATGATTATTTACATGTTCACTATATTCATGTAGTCTTGGTACTGCTATAACTTTCTTACCTAATTTTAAAGATGTTATAATAGAACCAACTCCTCCATGTGTAATTATTAAATCTGCTTGTTTTTGATATCCTTCCAGTTTTTCTCTTGATATCATATCAAAAATTTGCATATAGTCAGATTTGAATTTTGTATATCCTGCTTGTACTATAACTTTGTCTTTTATTGTATTGTTTTTTATTAATTGTTCTAACTTTTCCAATAGTCTGTGAAAACTGTTATTTTGAGTACCTAACATAACTAATATCATTAATAAATTGAACCTCCATATACTGCTTTTGGGTATATTTTTAACATTTCCTCCCATTGTACTATAAATAAATCTGCAATAGGATAAATTAATCTTCCAGTAGCAGTTTTTCTATTTGTGTTTGCAAAAGTTTCTATATATATAATTTTACTTCTAAATATTTTTCCGATTATGCACATTGGCCCTGCTGTATGTGTCCCAGTAGTTACTATTACTTTTGGCCTTATTTTAAAGTATAAATAAATTGTTTTAAAACATAAAAATAAATATTTAAAAATATATGAAAATAATTTTGCTCTAGTTCCATAGGGCAAAAAATATACTTTATCTCCATATTTTTCTTTTAGATTCTCATTTGCTTTATCTTTTTCTGTTATTATATGATAATCGTATTTTTCAAATAAAGGACTAAGTTGCAATAATTCATTTAAATGCCCTCCTGTACTTGAAATAAACAAAACTTTCTTTTTTTTCATATTATTCTCCTATTTTGGTCAATTTGGGACAGGTCCCGTTTAACCATTTTTGGTCAATTGGGGACAGGTTTGATGATTTTTTTACATCCATTTATGATAAATTAATATTTTTTTATTTCCTCTATTCTACTATAATACAAGAAAAATAGCAAGAAAATTCCTGCTATTTTCTCTATCCAAATATTCCTCTTTTCTTTACTGGTGGTTGCTCATTCATTGTTTTTGCAAGTTCAACTAACAATTCTCTTTGTTCTTTTGTTAATCTTTTTGGTGTCTGAACTATTACAGTGAATATGAAATCACCATATGAAGCTCCATTTACATATTTGAATCCTTTATTTTTTATAACAAATTTTGTTCCTGTTTGAGTGCCCTCTGGAATTTTATAATGTTCTTTTAATCCATCTACCATAGGAATTTCTATATCTGCTCCTAGGGTTGCTTGTGTTATTGTAATTGGTATATTGCATAAAACATTATTTCCATTTCTGGTAAATATACTGTGTTTCTTTACTCTTATTGTTATATATAAATCTCCATTAGGTCCGCCTTTTTCTCCTGGGTCTCCTTCTCCTTTTAAGACTACTGTTTGATTATCATCAATTCCTGCTGGTATTTTTACTTTTATTTTTGGTTGTTTTCTAATTGTTCCTTTTCCTCTACAAACATCACATGGTTCTTGTATTATTTCTCCTGTTCCATGGCATGTAGAACACGTTCTTGTTGTTTGTACTTGACCTAAAATAGTGTTTTGCACTTGCCTTACTTGTCCTGTACCTTTACAGTCTGGACATTTTATAGGGCTAGTTCCAGGTTTTGCACCTGTTCCATGGCAATGAGTACATTTTTCATTTCTTGTTATTATAATTTCTTTTTCTACACCTAAATAAGATTCTTCGAAGGTTATATCCATATGTAAATTTAAATCTGCACCTTTTCTTGGGCCGTTTGATTTTCTTGAATTTTGTCTATTTCCAAAGCCACCTCCAAAAAATGAAGAAAATATATCGCCTAAGTCTCCAAAATCGCTAAAGCCGTCAAATCCACTAAAACCTGAACCATTATATGAATAATATCCTCCTTGACTTCCAAAAGGTCCTTGACCTCCTCCAAATCCTTGTGGTCCATCTGGCCCAAATTGGTCATACATTCTTCTTTTTTGAGGATCTGATAATGTCTCGTAAGCTTCGTTTACTTCCTTGAATTTCTTCTCTGCTTCTTCTTTATTGTCTGGGTTAGCGTCAGGATGATATTTTTTTGCTAGCTTACGATATGCTTTTTTTAATTCTTCGTCAGTAGCATTTTTATTTACACCTAATACTTCGTAATAATCTCTCTTTCCTGCCATTTTTTCCTCCTATTATTGAGAGGTGAGATGTGAGAGGTGAGAGGTGGGATGTGTGAGGTAAGAGATGAGAAATTTTGAAGTGAAATTTACACATCCACATCTCACATCCCATACCTCACATCACATATCCCACCTCTCATGTCACACATCCTACATCCCACCTCATACATCACATTATTTGTCATCTTCTACTTTGTAGTCTGCATCATATACATTTCCATCATTGTTGTTTCCATCATTATTAGCATTTGCATCTGCTCCTGCTTGTGCTGTATTTGAATCTGCTCCTGCTGCTCCATTTGGATTTGCGTTTTTGTATAATTGTTCTGACATGTCATAGAATACTTTTGTTAATTTTTCTGTTGCTTCTTTTATTTTTTCTGTATCGTTTGTTTCTAATGCTTTTTTAGTATTTTCTATTTCTGTTTCTACTTTTGCTTTTTCTTCTCCACTTATTTTGTCTCCTAAGTCATTTAATGTTTTTTCGCTGTTATATACTAAACTTTCAGCATTATTTTTAACTTCAATTTCTTCTTTCTTCTTTTTATCTTCTGCAGCATGTGCTTCTGCATCTTTTACTGCTTTTTCAATATCTTCGTCAGATAGGTTTGTTGATGCTGTTATTGATACATTTTGTTCATTTCCTGTTGCCATATCTTTTGCAGATACATGTACTATTCCGTTTGCATCTATATCAAATGTAACCTCTATTTGTGGTACTCCTCTTGGTGCTGCTGGTATTCCTGTTAATTGGAATCTTCCTAATGTTTTGTTGTATGCAGCCATTTCTCTTTCACCTTGTAATACGTGAATTTCAACTGATGTT
>CAWVFT010000002.1:0-33932 GCA_963928635.1 Bacillota bacterium
AAACTATCTAACATATTATTATTTATAATATTATCTTTGCTCTTTTTGCATATAGGGTATGTACTATTTTGCACATAGGGGTATTGATTATTTTGCATATAGGGGTTATCTACAACATAAATTCTTCTTTCAACAATTTCTTTTTTGTCATTTCTTATTATTTCTATATGTAAACTTCCTAGTTCAGCTAAATGTGAAATCCATCTTGATATTGTACTTATACTAACTCCATATAAGTCTGCAAAATATCTGTTACTAGCAAAACAATATCCTTCTTTATTACTTAATGCTGTTATTTCCCCATACATTAACCTTTCAGCAAATTTTAATTCTTTATTATATCTAATATATGCTGGTATTATTGCATAATAACTGCTAGGTAAATTATTTTCCATAATTTCTACTCCTCATTTTTATTTTTGTTGATTATTATACAAGCATAAAAAAATAGATAAAATTTTCCTATCCTCATACCTAATTTTAATATCCAAATTAATAGAGATTATATAAAAACATATAATCTCACCACTTCACTTTAAAATCAATTTTAAGGCTTTTTTTATTTTATTGGTAATTTTTTTATCGTTTAATTTATTTGAATTACTTAAAATAGGCTTTTAATTGTTTGATAACAAAATGGTACAGTCGAATACGCTCCATTTTGTTATCAATAGTTGATATTTGATAACAATATACGGTTTAATTGATAACATTTTGGAGCCTATTCTTCTGTACCAATATCGTTTAATATAGCTTTAGCTTTTTGATCTGGCATACCAAATCTTTGTGATAAATATCTTAAAGAAGCGGCAAGTTCTCCGTCTGGTCCACCATATTGAGATATGATTACTTTCGCAAGTTTAGGATCTGTACATTTTATATTAATAGGGTATTGTAAAGTTTTATTATAAATCCACATTAGAAATTCCCCCTTTCCCAAGGCCATGGTTCTTCAAGCCATCTCCATTTATTACAAGGATAATTGATAGTCAAAGGACCATAAACTTTTTGGTATTTATCTTTTAAATCTTTAACTTCTTTACAATATTTTTTATGAAGGCAAAGAGCTCTTTGGTCTGTTGGGTGCGTATCTAAATAAAGAGCAAGTTCGTTTATAGCAAAATCTAAACATCTTATTTCATTTATCATTTCTCTTCTTACATCACAGTCTATAGTTCTTTCCTCATCATTATTTGAATTTTCACAATTTGCAACAACCATATAAGAGTTGTTAGTTTTCATTTGGCAATTACAATTTCTATTTTCTTCTATTGACATTTATTGCACCCCTTTCCAATTTTATTTGATTTTTCTAGATATTTTATTTCTTCCATAGATTGACATGGGTAATAAGGGCTAACTAATTCTGGAAAGATAGTCCCCATTTTTAATCCTGCACAAGGTACAAAAGTTTTATCCATATATTGAATAGGAACATAACTTTGAGCTAACATAGGATTTTCTGGAAAAACATTCATATCTTCGTCAAAACCACAGTCACAGCTATCACTTGAAGTTTCAAATGATGCAACATTACTACATTTAGTTTCAATTATATCATTATGACAATTACATGAATCATTGTCATAATGATTATTCATGCAATGATATCTCCTTCTATTAAACATACAAAATTCCTCCTTTTAATTATATTATATGAATAAAAAGACAAAAGGTACTAAAAATTTTACGAATAAAAATACAAAAAAAATTTAGAAAACTGTTTTATTAAATAAAATTTTGTGATATAGTAAAAGAAATACATAAGAAAGGGAGTTATTATGAAAAGTACAAAAAAAGCCAAAAGAATGACAAATGTAAATCAAAAGAAAAAGAGAATAGTAAAAATTTTTATTGCAATAATAGCAATTATAGTTTTAGGATTTATTGCATTAATTGTAAATGACCACGTTATAGTTGGGAAAAATAAAACCACAAACTTAGTGATTAACAATAGAAATGTCACAAATTATTTAAAAAATGAAATAGTGTTTCAAGAAGATGAAATATATATATCTAAAGATGATTTAGCAAACTTCTTTGATAAATATATTTATGAAGACACAGAAAATGACCAAATAGTAACAACATACGAGGATAAAATAGCATCTATAGGTTTTGAAGAAAATGAAATGACAGTAAATGGTGCTAATGTTCCAACATACGCACATGCTATAAAAGAAAATGATGTTATATATTTGCCAATAACAGAATTAAAAGATGTCTATGGAATAGAAATCGAGAATATAGAAGATTCTAAAGTAATAACAATAGATTCTGTTTCAAGAGAACAAAAAAAGGCAATAGCAAATGCAAATATGGCAGTTAAATCTTCTACAAACTTTATTTCAAGAACTTTGGATAGAGTAGAAAAAGGAGATTATGTAATAGTTGTTAATGAGAATGACAAATACACCCAAATAAGAACTGAAAATGGGAAAATTGGATATGTTAAAACAAATAAATTAGCTAATATAGTAGTTACAAGGCAAAGTATAGAAGAAGAAAAACAAATTGAGGGAAAAGTTAATTTAGTTTGGGATTATTATTCACAAGTGGCATCAGCACCAAATAGAGAAGGGACAACAATAGAAGGAGTAAATGTAGTATCACCAGCATTTTTCCATTTAAATTCAAATGGAGAATTAGAAGAAAATGTAGGAGAAAGCGGACAAGCATATATTAATTGGGCACATAATGCAGGGTATAAAGTATGGGCAATGGTACAAAATGCAGGTTCAGGAATGATGAATGTTACTTCAAAAATAATGAATAGTTATAATAACAGACAAGAATTAATAGAGTCAATTGTAAATTACTGTGTAGAATATAAGTTAGATGGAATTAATATAGATTTTGAAAATATGAAAAAAGAAGATGTAGATTTATTTTCAAGATTTATAATTGAACTAGAACCAAGATTAAAAGAAATAGGAGCAGTGCTTTCTGTTGATGTTACAGCACCTGATGGAGCTGACACATGGTCTTTATGTTTTGATAGACATGTATTAGGTGATGTGGCAGATTACTTAGTATTTATGGCATATGACCAATATGGAGCATCTAGCGATAAAGCAGGGACAACAGCAGGATATAATTGGGTTGAATTAAATCTACAAAAATTTTTACAAACATATGAAGTAGAAAGTGATAAATTGATTTTAGGTATACCTTTATATGCAAGATTATGGGTAGAAGATAGTAACGGTAACTTAAAAGACCAGGAAGCTATACCAATGAATCAAATAAGTCAAACTATACCATCAAATGCTCAAAAAACTTGGGATGAAGAATTGAAACAATATTATGTAGAATATGAACAAAACGGATCAAAATATAAGATGTGGATAGAAGATGATGAATCTTTAAAAGCAAAATTATCATTAATAAATCAATATAAACTAGGTGGTGTAGCATCATGGGAAATGGGAATGAAAAATAATGATACTTTTGAAATAATTAGTCAAAGTTTAGATTAAATTGTGAAATTTTGACGAAATGCTTGACTTTTAGCCTTTTTTATATATAATAATATAAATTAAATACTATTACAAAAGATGATAAAATAGACATTTGGAGGTATTTTAATTAATGCTTAACGAAACAGTATATTTTTCCACAGATGAATATAAAGATTTAGCAGATGAAGAAATAATAGATAAAGCAAGAGAAGGAAACGAAAAAGCGCTATCATACCTACTTGAAAAATATAAAGAGTTGGTAAAAATGAAAGTAGGCAAATACTATATTATAGGTGCCGAGAAAGAAGATATAATACAAGAAGGAATGATAGGCTTATTTAAAGCTATAAAGACATATAAGCCAGACAAGAATAATTCTTTTAAAACATTTGCTAATATGTGTGTAGAGAGACAATTAATTACAGCAATAAAATCTTCTAATAGGCAAAAGCATATTCCGTTAAACTCATATTTATCTCTAAATATTTCGGCATATGATAATGATGATGAAGATAGTACAGAGTTAATTGCTAATTTGAATAATAAATTAGTTGAAGATCCTTTAGAAACTATTATGAATAAGGAAAATTACGAAGAATTAGAAAAATCAATAGACAAATCATTAAGTAAATTTGAAAAACAGGTTTTAAGTAGATTTTTAAAAGGAGAAAGCTATGTAGCTATTGCTCAAAAATTAGATTCTCCTGTAAAATCAGTAGATAATGCAATTCAGAGAATCAGAAAAAAAGCAATAAAAAATATTTATAATGACTTAAATAGACAAATACCGGAATAGATGGTAGCTGTCTATTTTTGATTATCTGAAACTTATAAAAACACCTCTTTATACTTAATATATAAAAGAGGTGTTAATGTATTTGGGGCTTTTAACGGGAATTGAACCCGTGACCTCCACCTTACCAAGGTGGCACTCTACCAACTGAGCTATAAAAGCAAGTACAATAAAATAATAGCATAATTATTAATATAATTCAATATCTTTTTTCTTGATATTTAATTTTTAGTATAGTAAAATAAAGAAAATAAAATACAAAACCAACGAAGGGATGATAACTAATGGAAGAATTATTAGCTAAAAATGATAACAAAGAATATATGTTAAAACAAGTAAAAGAAGATGGAAAAAAATTAGAATTTGCATCAGATAGACTAAAAAATGATAAGGAACTAGTTTTAGAGGCATTAAAGCAAAATGGTGAAGCATTAGAATTTGCATCAAGTAAATTGAAAAATGATAGAGATGTTATTAAACTTGGAGTCGAAGGAGCTCCTTGGACAATATGTTATGCTTCCGAAAAATTAAGAGATGATAAAGATATAATGCTAGAAAGTTGCAAAAATTACGGTCAAGCTTTATATTATGCAAGTGAAGATTTAAGAGATGACGAAGAAGTTGTAAGAACTGCAGTAGCTAATAAAGGTATTATTATAAAATATGCAAGTTACAGATTAAGAGACAATAAAGAAATTGGCAAAATTGCAGTTGAACAAGATAAAAGAGCTTATCATTTTCTAACAGCAAATTTAAAAAAAGACGAAGAGTTAAAGAATTTATCAAAATAGCTTGCAAAATTATTGAATTTATAGTAAAATAGGTATGTTAAAAGACATACCTTTTTCTTAGCTTATTATTAACACCTAATATTAAGCCCAGATAAAGGAATAAAAAAATAGGAGGTGTAAAAAAATGACAAAGGAAAGAAAACAAGAAATAATCAACACATATAAAAGAGAGGAAAACGATACTGGTTCACCAGAAGTACAAATAGCTCTTTTAACAGAAAGAATCAATGAATTAACAGAACACTTAAAAGTACATGTTAAAGATAATCACTCAAGAAGAGGATTATTAAAAATGGTTGGTAAAAGAAGAAATTTACTAAACTACTTATCAAAAAAAGATATTCAAAGATACAGAGACATAATTGAAAAATTAGGATTAAGAAAATAGTATTTAAAAGCCTATGCTTTTTCGCATGGGCTTTTAAAAAGAAAAGTTATTTAATTTGAGCTATTAGAATAGTAGCTTGTATTATGTACTAATAGATATATTAGTGCATAATAGAGGTTACAATCTAATATAGCTCAAGTGGAATAAAATTTATTAAAAAGGAGAGAATTTTATGTTTAAAACTTATGAAACAGAATTAGCAGGAAGAAAATTAATATTCGAGACAGGAAAATTAGCAGGATTAGCTAATGGGAGTGTATTAGTAAGATATGGAGATACATGTGTTATAGTAAATGTAACTGCATCAAAAGAACCAAAAGAAGGAGTAGACTTTTTTCCATTATCAGTAGATTATGAAGAAAAACTATATGCAGTAGGAAAAATACCAGGTTCATATCAAAAAAGAGAAGGAAAACCTTCAGACAAAGCAATATTAACATCAAGAGCAATAGACAGACCATTAAGACCACTATTTCCAAAAGATTTTAGAAATGATGTCGTTGTAGTTGCAACAGTTTTATCTGTTGACCAAGATAACTCACCAGAAATTGCAGCAATGATAGGTGCATCATGTGCATTATCAATTTCAGATATACCATTTGGTGGACCAACAGCAGCAGTAAATGTAGGATTAGTAGATGGAAAAATTATTATAAACCCAACAGAAGAACAAAGAAAACATAGTGACTTAAATTTAACAGTTGCAGGAACAGAAAAGAAAATTGCAATGATAGAAGCAGGAGCAAATGAAGTTCCAGATGATACAATGTTAAAAGCAATAAAAGAAGGACACAAAGAAATAAAGAAAATATGTAAATTTATTTCTAAAATTAAAAAAGAAATTGGAAAACCAAAATTTGAGTATAAATCATTTGCAGTTGATGAAGATGTCTACAAATTTGTAGAAGAAAATTATGAAGCCGAGATGAAAGAAAAAGTTCAAGAAGAAGATAAAGAAATAAGAGACAATAATATTTCAGAATTAACAGAAAAAATAATTGCAGATTATACAGAAAAATTTGGAGAAGAACAAGCAGAAGCTCATCAAGCAGACTTAGGAGAAGCAATATATAAGCTAGAAAAGAAATGTGTAAGAAACATGATTTTCTTTGAACATAAAAGAGTAGATGGTAGAGCAATAGATGAAATTAGACCTTTATCATGTGAAGTAGGATTATTACCAAGAGTTCACGGAAGCGCATTATTTACAAGAGGACAAACACAAGTATTATCTATAGCAACTCTTGGAATGATTAGTGAAGAACAAACATTAGATGGAATAGACACAGAAGAAACAAAAAGATATATGCATCAATATAATTTTCCAAGCTATAGTGTAGGAGAAGCAAGACCTTCAAGAGGACCAGGAAGAAGAGAAATTGGACATGGGGCATTAGCAGAAAAAGCATTAGTACCAGTAATTCCATCAGAAAAAGAATTTCCATATGCAATAAGAGTAGTATCAGAAGTATTATCTTCAAATGGTTCAACTTCACAAGCAAGTATATGTGGAAGCACATTAGCATTAATGGATGCAGGTGTACCAATAAAAAGACCTGTTGCAGGAATTTCAACAGGACTTGTAACGAATCCAGAAGATGAAAATGATTATGTAATGCTTACAGATATCCAAGGATTAGAAGATTTCTTTGGAGATATGGACTTTAAAGTAGGTGGAACAGAAAAAGGAATAACAGCAATACAAGTAGATATTAAAGTTGATGGATTAACATATGACATAATAAAAGATGCATTTAAAAGAACAAAAATTGCAAGAAAACATATATTGGAAGATGTAATGTTACCAGTTATAAGCAAACCAAGAGATGAAATATCAAAATATGCACCAAGAATTGTTAATACTAAAATAAAAGTTGATAAAATCAAAGATGTAATAGGACCTGGAGGAAAAGTGATAAATAAAATCATTGACGAAACAGGTGTAAAAATAGACATTGAAGAAGATGGACAAGTATATATATATTCTTCAGACTCAGAAAAAGCACAAGAAGCATTAGAAATGATAGAAGACATAGTAAGAGAAATTGAAGTTGGGGGAATATACTTAGGAGTTGTAACAAAAATAATGGCATTTGGAGCATTTGTAGATTTAGGATGTGGAGGAAAAGAAGGATTATTACACATTTCTAAAATATCTAAAGAAAGAATCAAAAATGTGGAAGATGTTCTAAAGGTTGGACAAAAAGTAACTGTAAAAGTTACAGATATTGATGACCAAGGAAGAATTAATTTAACAATGAGAGATTTAAATAGTGAACAAAAATAATGCTTTAAGGGAGTAATAAAATTGAAAGTATCAGAATTTAATTACGATTTACCAGAAGAATTAATAGCTCAAACACCATTAGCAAAAAGAGATGAATCAAGGCTAATGGTGTTAAACCGTAAAAATCAAACAATAGAACACAGAAAATTCAAAGATATAATTGAATATTTAAATCCAGGAGACTGCTTAGTAAGAAACAACACAAAAGTAATACCAGCAAGAATATATGGAAAAAAAGAAACAGGTGCAAATGTAGAATTTCTATTATTAAATAATATAGAAGGAGATATATGGGAATCAATTGTAAGACCAGGAAATAAACTACATGTCGGAACAAAAGTAATATTTGGAGATGGACTTTTAAAAGCAGAAATACTAGAAATAATGCCAGGAGGAACCAGAAAAGTAAAATTTACATACAATGGCATATTTAATGAAATATTAGATAAAATAGGTTTAATGCCATTACCTCCATATATCCATGAAGAATTAAAAGATAATGATAGATACCAAACAGTATATGCAAAATATAATGGTTCAGCTGCTGCGCCAACTGCAGGGTTACATTTTACACCAGAGCTACTTAAAAAAATAGAAGAAAAAGGCATCAAAATTGCAAATGTTACATTACATGTAGGAATAGGAACATTTAGACCAGTCAAAGAAGAAAATGTAGAAGAACATCAAATGCATACAGAACATTTTTATATTAAACAAGAAGATGTTGATAAAATAAATGATACAAAAAAATCGGGAAAAAGAGTAATTGCAGTAGGGACAACCTCATGTAGAGTATTAGAAACAATTGCAGATAAAAATGGATTAGTAAAAGAAACAGAAGGAGACACAGGAATATACATATATCCAGGATACAAATTTAAATGTTTAGATGGACTAATTACAAATTTCCATTTACCACAGTCAACTTTATTAATGTTAGTGTCAGCATTAGCGGGAAAAGATTATATAATGAAAGCATACAAAGAAGCAGTAAAAGAAAAATATAGATTTTTTAGCTTTGGAGATGCAATGTTTATAGAATAAATGTAAAATTGCCAAAAAGCCCCGCTCCTTGTGGCACCTTTTGGCAAGAAGGAGAAAATATATGAAACCAGCGGTAACATATGAATTATTGCACATAGATAAATCAACAGGAGCAAGAAGAGGGGTAGTACATACACCACATGGAGATATACAAACGCCAGTATTTATGCCTGTTGGAACACAAGCAACAGTAAAATCAATGACACCAGAAGAGTTAAAAGAAATGGTAGGAGCACAAATTATATTATCAAATACATATCATTTATATTTAAGGCCAGGGCAAGATATTGTAAAAGAAGCGGGAGGACTTCACAAATTTATGAATTGGGATAGACCAATTCTAACAGACTGTGGAGGCTTCCAAGTTTTTAGTTTATCAGCGCTTAGAACAATTAGTGAAGATGGAGTAGAATTTAGATCACATTTAGATGGAAGCAGGCATTTTTTCTCACCAGAAAGTGTAATGAAAATAGAAGAAGACTTAGGTGCAGATATTATAATGTCTTTTGATGAATGTGTAGAATACCCAGCAAGTTATGAATATACAAAACAGTCTATGGAAAGAACAACTAGATGGGCAAAAAGATGTAAGGAAGCACATAAAACAGAAAACCAAGCACTATTTGGAATAATACAAGGTGGTTTTTACGAAGATTTAAGAAAAAAGAGTGCGGAAGACCTAATAGCATTAGATTTACCAGGTTATGCAATAGGAGGAATAAGTGTAGGAGAACCAAAAGAAGAATTTCTAAAAATGTTATATTATACAGCACCTCTAATGCCAAGTGATAAACCAAGATATCTAATGGGAGTAGGAACCCCAGATTATTTAATAGAATCAGCAATAGCAGGAATTGATATGTGTGACTGTGTATTGCCAACAAGAATTGCAAGAAATGGAACAGCTTTAACATCACATGGAAAAGTAGTTGTAAGAAACGCAACATATGAAAGAGACTGGGGACCTTTAGACCCAGAATGTGACTGTTATACCTGTAAAAATTATACAAGAGCATATATTAGGCATTTAATAAAAGCAAATGAAATTCTAGGAGTAAGATTATTATCAATTCATAACCTAAGGTTCTTGACTAATTTAATGGAAAAGGTTAGAATAGAAATAGAACATGATAATTTGTTAAACTTTAAAAATGAATTTTATAAAAAATTTGGTTATACCAAATAGTTAAGGGGGTACAAATGAATATAATTGAGGAAGATTTTAAAAATGGTCCAAAAAAAGACAATACAAAATTAATAGCTAAAATTATATTAGCTGTAATTGTAATTTTAGTTTTAGTTATAATAGGAATACTAATCACAATGGCTTATATTGATAATTCTCAATTACGAGTATATGTAGATGGAAGCATAAACAATGATGTAAAAAATCTACTCAGAATAGAAGAAGATGGTACTATATCTGCACCAATAAAAGAAATAGCGAGTTATTTAGGATATAAAAGCTATAACGGAGATTCTGTAAACAAATCAGATGAAAAAAGTAAATGCTATATTGAATGTGAAGATGAAGTAGCAAATTTTGTCTTGAATTCAAATACAATACATAAAATAAGATTAACAGGAACATCAAGCACTGGGCAAAGTGATGAATACTATAATATGAATAATCCAGTAAAAGCAATAGATGGCAAACTATATGCAGAAGAAGATGGACTAATGCAAGCATTTAATATAGCAATTAATTATGATAGAAATACAAATAGAATACAAATATACACAATGCCATATTTAATACAATTATATACAAACTCAGTTTTGGATTATGGATATACAGAAATTCAAGAAGACTTTAATAATTATAAAGCAGTTTTAAATAATATGTTAGTTGTAGCAAAAGATTCGAGATATGGAGTAATAAAAGCAACAACAGGAGATATTATTATAGAGCCCAAATATGACAAAATTGAATATTTACCAGATACAGGTAATTTTTTAGCAACAAGTAATGATAAAGTAGGAATGTTATCAAATACTGGAGATTTAAAAATACAACTTATGTATGATAGACTAGAATTAATGGATGGTGACTTAAACTTATATTTAGCTGAAAGAAATGGACTATATGGTGTTATAGACATAAATGGAAATACAATTATATATTTAGAATATGACGAAATAGGAATTGACATTTCTAAATTTTCGGACAATGACATACATAATAAATATATTTTAGCAGGTAATCTTATACCAGTAAAAAAAGGTAACTATTGGGGATTTTTTGATAAAACAGGAAAACAAGTAAAAGACTTTATGTATGACTCAATAGGATATACAGTTTCAGCAAGCAAAGACGCCAGAAATTTATTAATAGTACCAGAATATAATTTAATAGTAGTTGGAAGAGATAAAAAATACGGCTTAATAAATAGCATGGGAGAAGACATAGTAATAATGGCATTAGATGATGCTTATATGGTAATAAGCGGAGGAGAAAAGAAATATTATATGACGTATAATGATAACAGAATGGACATAGAAGAATATTTAGAACAACAAGGAGTACCAGTAGATAAAGATATTACAGATACAACAAATACATCAACAAATAGTACAGATAGACTTGTTCCTGATGAGATTACAGGAACATCTGAGTAATTAAATTAAGCATAAATAAGTAATATTAAGCATAAATATATAAAGAGACTTAGGACAAGGAGAATGAGGTCGATTATGTTTAATGTTACTGTATTAAAAATGAAAGATATAGTAAAATGTCTTGTAGGAATAATAATAGCAGTAGCTTTTATAACAATTACTACAAGATATTTTTCATTTCCAAAACAAAATGAAAGTAATGAAAATAAAACTATATTCACAAAAATATCAAAAGCAATAGAAAACTTTACAAGCGAAAGATTAACAACAAACTTAAAAGAAACAATACCATTAATATCAATTACAGATAATTCATCTCAAACAATGAAAACAGAAACAAGTAAAGACAATAATGAAATTTTAAGAAAAATCTTAGCTTCAGAAATAAACTCAATAGAAATAGTAGATAAACAACAAGAAGAATATGCACAAACAAGCGAAACCAAAGAAAATCAAGCAGTAGAAGAAACAACTGCACAAAATCAAATAGAAGTAGCCCAGACAAATGTAGAAACACAAGTCGTTACGAATAATCCATTAACAGAAAGCTTTAATGTGCAATATGGACCAGTAAAAATAAAAAATCAAACATCATATACACTAACAGAAGATATGTTAAATCCAGATATTGCAATAGAAAATAAAAACATTTTATTATTTCATACGCATAGTTGTGAAAGCTATACAGCAAGCGAAAAATATCCATATACACCAACAGGAAATTTTAGAACAACAGATTTAAATTTTACTGTAACAAGAGTAGGTGCTGAATTAGAAACACAATTAAAACAGTATGGATATTCTACATATCATGACTCAACTTATCATGATTATCCTGCATACAATGGTTCATATACTAGGTCACTACAAACAGTAGAAAATATTTTAAAAACATATCCTGCAGATATAATTATGGATGTACATAGAGATGCAATAGGAAGCAGAGAAGATTATGCACCAACTGTTAAAATTGGAGAGGATTATGCTGCACAAATAATGTTTGTAATAGGAACAAATGATGGAGGACTTAATCATCCAAATTGGAATCAAAATTTGAAATTTGCAATAAAGGTTCAACAAAAAGCAGAAGAAATGTATCCGGGTTTATTTAAGCCAATTATGCTTACGACTTCAAGATATAATCAACATACAGGAAAATATGCAAGTATTATAGAAGTAGGAGCAACCGGAAATACTCTAGACCAATGTTTGACAAGTATGAAATATTTGGCAAAAGTAATGGATGAAGTTTTAAAATAATTTAAGAAAATATTGAAATGATAATTTAAATCATATATAATTACAGAAAATACGAAAGAGAGGTAATAAATATGAATGGAATAAAATTGGATTTAAAAAAAGCAGGAATATCAGAAAGAAATATCATGGAATATAAAGAAGAAGTTGAAAATATACATAAAGATTTGCATAACAGGGCAAATGAAGAAAAAGATTTTGTAGGATGGTTAGAGTTGCCAACAAATTATGACAAAAAAGAATTTGAAAGAATAAAAAAAGCAGCAAATAAAATAAAAAAAGAATCAGACATATTATTAGTAATAGGGATAGGAGGATCATATTTAGGAGCAAGAGCAGTAATAGAAGCATTAACAAGCACTTTTTATAATATGTTACCAGAAACTGACAGAAAATATCCACAGATATTATATGCAGGAAATAACTTAAGCCCAAACTATATTAACGAATTAATAGAATATATAGGAGATAAAGATTTTTCAGTTAATGTAATATCAAAATCAGGAACAACAACAGAACCAGCAATTGCATTCAGAATATTTAGAGAAATATTAGAAAATAAATACGGAATAGACGAAGCACGAAGCAGAATATACGCAACAACAGATAAAGCAAAAGGAGCATTGAAAACACTAGCAGATAAAGAAGGCTATGAAGAATTTGTAGTACCAGACAATATTGGAGGAAGATATTCAGTCCTAACAGCAGTAGGCTTGTTACCAATAGCAACAGCAGGGATAGATATAGACAAGATTATGGGAGGAGCAAGAATAGCACAAAACAGGTACAATGATTCAAATCTAAAATATAATGAATGTTATCAATATGCAGTAGCTAGAAATATATTATATAAATTATATAAAAATACTGAAATATTAGTAAACTACGAACCAAAAATGCATTATTTTACAGAATGGTGGAAGCAACTATTTGGAGAAAGTGAAGGAAAAGAAGAGAAAGGAATATTCCCAGCAGGAGTTGATTTTACGACAGATTTACATTCTATGGGGCAATACATACAAGAAGGAAGAAGAAATTTATTTGAAACAGTTATTAGTGTAAATGAACCAAATTCAGATATAAAAATACAACCAGATGAAGACAATTTGGATGGCTTAAATTATTTAGCAGGAAAAACTGTGGATTACGTCAATAAAAAGGCAATGGAAGGAACAATAGAAGCACATGTAACAGGAGACGTACCTAACATCAAAATAACGCTGGACAAGTTAGACGAAATAAATTTAGGGCAACTAATATATTTCTTTGAAAAAGCATGTAGTGTGTCAGGAATGATATTAGGAATAAATCCATTTGATCAACCAGGAGTAGAAAAATACAAAAAAAATATGTTCCATTTATTGGAAAAACCAGGCTATTAATGAGTTCATTGGGGACAGGTTCCAATGAACCAAAGTTAAGGAATCGAGGTAATAAAATGATATTTAGAGAGACTTTTAAAATGGGATTAAAAGATATAGATAAAGAAAATAAAATAAAAAATGTAACTTTATTAGAATTTTTAGAAAATATAGGTTCATATCACTCAGATATAGCAGGATATGGAGCAGATTATACTAAAGAACACGGTAGAGGATGGGTATTATTAGACTGGAAAATGCAAGTATTGAAAAGACCAAAATATGGGGATACTTTAGATGTACACACTTGGGCAAAAACCATGAATAGAGCTACAACATATCGTGATTTTGAAGTGTATAACCAAAATAAAGAATTATGTGCAATTGCAACATCAAGATGGACAATGGTAAATATAAAAGAAGGAAAAATTGACAAGGTAGATAAAGATATTATTAAAGCATATGATCCTGAAGATAAAGATGTTTTTGGAGAAAAAGAAGTGAAAAAATTAAAGGTGCCAGAAAGTTTTTCTTCAGAAATTGAATATAAAGTAAGAAGAAAAGATATTGATATAAATGGTCATATGCATAACATATATTATTTGGATTTAGCTTATGAAGCGTTGCCAGAAGATGTGTATAAAGAGAAACAGTTAGATAATGTAAGAATTCAATACCGCAAAGAAATAAAACTAGGTGAGACAGTAAAATGTAAATACGTAAATGAAGATGAAAGACATATAGTAGTGATTGTAAGTGAAGATGAAAAAGTTATTCATGCAATTATAGAATTGAGTTAATCTTTAAGGTTTAATTCATATTTTATCTCGTTCGTCCCAACTACATAACAAGCTGTAAACAAAATTATCCAACATAATAAAAAATTAGAAAAAAAGCTTGAATTTATTAGTATTTATGGTATAATATAAGTCGATTTTTAAAAAAGAAAAGGAGAGATACAAAAAAATGAAGGAAGTATTAAGAAAAACAAATATTATAGGAACAATAGGACCAGCAAGCGAAAGCGAAGAAATGTTTACAAAATTAGTAGAAGCAGGATTAAATGTTGCAAGAATTAACTTTTCACATGGAGGATATGAAGAAAATGCATCTAAAATCGCAACAATAAAAAAAGTAAGAGAAAAATTAAATAAACCAGTTGCATTATTATTAGATACAAAAGGACCTGAAATTAGAACTGGAAAATTAGAATCAGGGGATGAAAAAGTAGTAATAAATGAAGGACAAGATTTTACTTTTATACATGATGATATAATTGGAAATGAAACTAAAACAACAGTGACTTATAAAGACTTATATAAAGATGTAAAACCAGGAGCTAAAATATTAGTAGATGATGGTGCAATAGAATTTGAAGTTGTTGAAATAGATGGACAAGATATTAAATGTAAAGCACTAAACACTGGAAAATTAGGAAGCAGAAAAACAATCAATGTACCAGGTCTAAAACTAAATTTACCAGCATTAGCACAAAAAGATATAGATGATATAACAAATGGTATAAAAGCAGGATTTGACATGATAGCTGCTTCATTTGTAAGAAGAGCATCAGATGTACAAGAAATTAAAGACTTATTAAAAGCAAATGGAGGGGAACATATAAAAGTAATATCTAAAATAGAAAGTCAAGAGGGAATTGATAATTTTGAAGAAATTCTAGCCATTTCGGATGGAATAATGGTAGCACGTGGTGATATGGGTGTTGAAATACCTATGGAACAAGTGCCAGTAGTACAAAAACATTTTATAAAAAGATGTAATCAAAAGGGAAAACCAGTTATAACAGCAACACAAATGTTAGAATCTATGACTACAAATCCAAGACCAACTAGAGCAGAGGTTAGTGACGTCGCAAATGCAGTATATGATATTACAAGCTGTATAATGTTATCTGGAGAATGTGCTATGGGAAAATATCCTGTAGAATGTGTAGAAGCTATGGTAAAAATATCTAAAACAATAGAAAGCTCAATAAATTATTGGAAAAGATATAATAGAAAGAATTTCGAATTAGATCCAGAAGATTTAGAATTAAATATTGCATATACAACATGTATGTCAGCAGAAAAATTAAATGCAGATGCAATTGTTGCATATACACATAAAGGAGATTCAGTTAGAAAAATAGCAGGATTTGGACCTGCATGCCCAATATTTGCTATAACGGATTCAGAGCAAACATATTATCAATTAGCTATTACATGGAATACAACACCGATATTAGTTAAAAGAGAAAAAACAATAGAAGACACAATTCAAAAAGGTATAGAGATTCTAGAAAGCGAAGGAATACTAGAAAAAGGAGATAAAGTTGTTTTAGCAGGAGGACCAAAAATACTACCAAATGCTACAGAAAATAAAGTAACAGGTGGGGTAGCAAGAGTATAATAACTGAATTTTGGAGGATAAAAAATGTTAATATATCCAAAAGCATATTTTACGAAAATACAAAATATTACAATACAATTTTTATTAGAAAATAAGATAAAAATACTGATATTAGATGTAGACAATACTCTAATAGATAAAAAAGAAATATTATCAGAAGAAATAATACAGTGGGCAAAAGAAATTAGAGGACAAGGCGTAAGATTATATATATTGTCAAATACCAATAAAAAAGAAAAGGTAAAAAAAGTAGCAGAAAAATTAGAAATACCATATCTTCATTTTGGAATGAAACCTTTAAAGCGTGGATTTATAAAAATACAAAAAATAGTCAAAGAATCTCCAGAAAAGATAGCTGTAATTGGAGATCAGATATTTACAGATGTAGTCGGAGGAAACAGATGTAAAATGTTTACAATATTAGTAGATCCAATAAATGAAAATGATTATTGGTATACAATATGGAAAAGACCGATAGAGAAAAAAATAAAGAACAAATTGAAAAAGGTAAAATAAATCTTAAATAATAAATAATGTTATAACAAACGAAAAATTGAAGTAATTTCAATAATATACTTAAGGAAAGGACGAAACCAAAATGTATATTAATGATGTACATGTAGCATATTATGTAGCAGTAGCTATATTAGGAATTTTCGTAGGTCTTTTTACGGACTGGATGAATAAAAGATTACCAGAATATAAGAAAGTATTAACTTTTAAAATATTTAAGGAATATAAATTAGAATTCAAACCAAACTATATATTAATAATACTAACATCAGTTATATATATATCATTAATATATATATATGGAATAAAAGATACAATAATTGGTAACTTAGATTTAATAAAATTTATGATATTAACGCCTATGCTTTTATCTGTATTTGTAATAGATTATAAATTACAAATAATACCAAATAGATTAAATTTAACAATATTTGAGATAGGCTTAATATTTACTTTCCTTTATGGTTTGTCAAATATTGCAATATCTATAAACATGCTATTAGGAATGTTAATAGGAGGAGGAATATTTTTACTTATAACATTAATTGGTGGAGCAATTTATGGCAAAGAAGCAATGGGATTTGGTGACGTAAAATTAATGTGTGGATTAGGACTATTCTTTGGAATGTCTAATATTATCGTTATAACACTATTAGCATTTTTAATTGGAGCAATTTTGAGTATATTATTATTAATTTCAAAGAAAAGAAAATCTAGTGAATATATACCTTTTGGCCCATTTATTGTTATAGCAACTTTTATAAGTATATATATCCCTTTCGAAATAATAAAAAATGCACTAATACAAATATTTACATTAGGTATATATAGTTAAAAGTAGATAATTAATATAATAAAAAATAAACTAATAGAGGGGATGTGGATACACAGATGAACCCAAAATTGCAGTGGTTAAGAAATAAAATGAAAAGTTTGGATATGCAAGGAATAATAATATCAAACCCAGTAAATATAAAATATTTAACTAATATAGATGCAGAAGGAACACTTCTTTTAACACGTAAAGAAAATATATATATTACAGATGGAAGATATATAGAGCATGTTCATAGTATATTAACAATATATGATGAAATAATAGTATATAATATAAATGATGTTTCAAAAGATGATTATGAAAATTTTTTCTTATTTTGCGAAAATGTAGGATTCGAAGAATATTATACAACATATGCAGAATATAAAGAATTAATAAGAAAATATAAAATAAATAATTTAGTCGAAACAGAACATATTATAGAAAAGCAAAGAATGGTAAAAGATGAAGATGAAATAAGTAATATTGTAAAAGCTTGTAATATTACAGATGAATGTTATAAATATATTTTAGGATATATAAAACCAGGAATGACAGAAAAACAAATAGCTAAAGAAATAGAAGATTATTATAGTAGTAGAACAGATGGATTAGCTTTTGAAACAATTGTTGCATCAGGCGAAAATACATCAAAACCACATGCAATTCCAACAGATAGAAAAATAAAACCAAAAGATATAATAACAATAGATATGGGGTGCAAAGTAAACGGATATTGTTCAGACATGACAAGAACATTTTTTGTAGGAGAAATATTAGAAGAAGTTAAACCTATATATGATTTGGTTTTAAAAAATCAATGCCAGACAATGGAAGATTTTAAAGATGGAATAAGCACAAGATTACTTACGAAAATGGTAGAAAATGATTTTAAGTTGCATAATTATGATTTAATTCATAGCCTAGGCCATGGAGTAGGCTTAGAAATACATGAAGCACCATATATAAGCTACAAAAATGATACAAACTTAAAAGAGAATATGGTAGTTACAAATGAACCAGGTATATATATACCAGGAAAGTTTGGAGTAAGAATAGAAGATACTGTTCAAATAACAAAATCAGGATGTGTTAGCTTAACTAATTCTGACAAAAACTATATTGTTATATAAATGATGCAAAATACTTGATTTTTACCACAAAATATAGTAAAATATTTAGAGTTAACAATAAAATTAAATGTAGCATGGTTGAAAATGAATGTTAAATTTTCTAACTGAGATACATATTAAAGAGAAAGGAATGATATAATAATGGCAGGAGTATATTCAGCAGGAGACTTTAGAAATGGAACAACATTTGAAATGGAAGGGAATGTATATAGAGTAGTAGAATTTCAACATGTTAAGCCAGGAAAAGGTTCAGCATTTGTAAGAACTAAACTAAAAAATGTAATAACAGGAGCAACAATTGAAAAAACATTTAATCCATCAGATAAATATCCAGCAGCAGAAATAGAGAAAAAAGCAATGCAATATTTATATAATGATGGAGGATTATATTATTTCATGGACAATGAAACATATGATCAAATACCATTAAATGAAGAGCAATTAGGGGACTGCTTAAAATATTTAAAAGAAAATATGGAAGTTACAATACTTTCATATAAAGGAAATGTATTTGCAGTAGAACCACCTACATTTGTTGAATTAGAAGTTACATATACAGAACCTGGATTTGCAGGAAATACCACAACAACATCAGGAAAACCAGCAAAATTAGAAACAGGTTTAGAATTACAAGTACCTTTATTTGTAAACATAGGAGATATTGTAAGAATAGATACAAGAACCTGTGAGTATATGGAAAGACTATAGAAAGGAAAATTTTAATGAACATTTTAAAAGAAGAATACAAGAAGTTTTTAGATGACATAGAAAGCAATATAAAAGATAAAGAAGATTTAGAATATATAAAAAAAAGATTTTCAACTTTTTTAGACAAGGTTTTAAATCATATAGATTATATTGTTGGATTTAAAAAACAAGAAATTGAAGACTTAGAAGACACTCAGAATAAGATTATAGAAAGAATAGATAAAATGCAAAATGTATTAGACAATATAGAAAAAGACATATATTCAGACGAAGGTTTTGATTTCGAAGTTATTTGCCCATATTGTAATTATGAATTTATAATAGATATGGACGAAGAAAAAACAGAAATAGAATGTCCAGAATGTAAAAACATTATAGAATTAGACTGGTCAGGAGATTTAAATGAAGATGAATGTACAGGAGACTGTACAGGATGCTCAGGATGTGACATTCAAAAAAATGACGAAGAAGATGATATGTAATAAAAGGAGATGATATAATGCTAGCAAAATATTGGAAAAAAATAGGATTATTAATATTAATTATAGCATGTGTATTTAATGTAATGAGCAAATTAGTTCATAAACTTTCTTTAAATACAGAAATGATATCATCTGCAATATATGTGCAAGAGCATGAAGAAGAAAATAAGACACAAGAAAATGAAATTAAAGAATAAATGAAAATTAAACTATAAAACTTGAAAAAAGAATTAAAATATGGTAAAATTAAAAACAGTCAAGTTATTTTTTAAAAAAGAGGTGAATTAGAATGAAACAAGGAATACATCCAGAATATAACGAAAAAACAACAATAACATGTGCTTGTGGAAACGTTTTAGAAGTAGGATCAACAAAAAAAGATATAAAAGTTGATATATGTTCAAAATGTCATCCATTTTGGACAGGAAATCTAAGACAAGAAACAGCAGGTGGTAGAGCAGACAGATTTAAGAAAAAATATGGTCTTGCTTAAAATTTAAAATAAATATTAGTACAAGAAAAAACAAGTAAGAGAAAAAGTAAAATAAAGGTTACTAACAGAGAAAATTAGTCAAGGTTGAGAACTAATTTAAGCAAACATATTTGAAAAACTAACTCTTCAAGTTTTTGGTGAATAAGCCAAACGGTCAAGATCCGTTATAATCTTAAAATTAAGTAAAAATTAGGATGGAACCGTGTAAATAGCACTCCTATGGATAATTTAAATATGTCCATAGGAGTTTTTTTGTATAAGCTTCTATGGTAGAAAAGGGAGGAATTTTTATGATTAACATTAAATTGAAAGATGGATCAAAATTAGAGATCCAAGAAGGAATGACAATTTTAGATGTTGCAAAAAAAATAAGTGAAGGTTTAGCAAGAGTTGCTACTTGTGGAGAAGTAAATGGAGAAGTAAAAGATTTACGTTATGAAATAAAAGAAGACTGTGAACTAGTAATAGATACTTTTGACTCTAATTTAAACGGAAAAAAGGCATATTGGCATACAACATCACATATAATGGCTCAAGCAGTAAGAAGATTATTTCCAGATGCAAAATTTGCAATAGGTCCAAGCATTGATGAAGGATTTTATTATGATTTTGATGTAGAAAAACCATTTTCAGATGAAGATAAGGCAAAAATAGAAGAAGAAATGAAAAAAATAATAAAAGAAGATTTACCAATAGAAAGATTTTCTTTATCAAAAGATGAAGCATTAAAATTAATGGAAGGACAACCATATAAACAAGAATTAATTGAAGAATTACCAGAAGGTGAAGAAATTAGTTTCTATAAACAAGGAGACTTTACTGACCTTTGTGCGGGACCACATTTAATGAGTACAGGAAAGATAAAGGCAATAAAAATACTTACATCATCAGGAGCATATTGGAGAGGAAGCGAAAAAAATAAAATGCTTCAAAGAATATATGCAATATCGTTCCCAAAAGCAAGTCAATTGCAAGAACATTTAGACTTTTTAGAAGAAGTAAAACAAAGAGACCATAGAAAAATAGGTAAAGATTTAGAAATATTTATGACACATAAATTAGTAGGTTCAGGACTTCCAATGTATTTACCAAATGGTGCAACAATAAGAAGAATATTAGAAAGATATATTCAAGACAAAGAAATTTCATTAGGATATGAACATGTATATACACCATCACTTGCAAATGTTGACTTATATAAAACGAGTGGACATTGGGATCATTATAAAGAAGATATGTTCCCAGTAATGAAAATGGATAATGAAGAAATGGTATTAAGACCAATGAATTGTCCACATCATATGTTAATATATAAAAATAAAATGCATTCATATAGAGATTTACCAATTCGTATAGGAGAACTAGCTCATGATTTTAGATATGAATCAAGTGGAAGTGTTTGCGGATTAGAGCGTGTTCGTCAAATGTGCCAAAATGATGCTCATTTATTTGTAAGACCAGACCAAATAAAAGAAGAAGTAGGAAAAGTATTAAATTTAATTGTAGAAGTCTACCAAAAAGATTTTGGTTTCCCAGAATCAGCATTCCAATATAGACTATCTTTAAGAGATAAAAACAACAAAGAAAAGTATATCGATAATGATGAGATGTGGGAAACAGCAGAAAGCCAGTTAAGAGAAATTTTGAAAGAATTAAATATTGATTTCTATGAAGCAGAAGGAGAAGCAGCATTTTATGGACCAAAAATAGATATACAAATAAAAACTGCATTAAATCATGATGTTACAATACCAACATGTCAATTAGACTTTGCTTTACCAGAAAGATTTGAGTTAGAATATATAGGAGAAGACGGAAAAGCACATAGACCAGTAGTAATTCATAGAGCAATTTTAGGTTCTTCTGATAGATTTATTTCATTCTTATTAGAAGAAACAAAAGGAATGTTACCATTATGGATTGCACCAGTTCAAGTAAAAATACTTCCTATTACAGATAACCAACACCAATATTCGTATGACTTAAAAGAAAAATTTGTAGCAGAAGGAATAAGAGTAGAAGTGGATGACAGAAACGAAAAAACAGGATATAAAATAAGAGAAGCACAATTACAAAAAATACCATATATGCTAATTGTAGGAGAAAAAGAAGTAGAAACAAATACATTATCAGTTCGTTCAAGAGAAGGCGGAGATTTAGGAACAAGAAGAATAGATGAATTCTTAGAGGAAATAAAGAAAAAAATAGAAAATAAGAAATAAATATTTGATACATAAAAATATCAAAATACTATTGAAACTAAAAATAGGAGGAATTAAAAAATGAAGCTAGGTATAGTTGGCTTGCCTAACGTTGGAAAAAGCACATTATTTAATAGTATAACAAAAGCAGGGGCAGAATGTGCTAATTATCCTTTCTGCACAATAGAACCTAATGTAGGAGTTGTAGCAGTTCCTGATGAAAGATTAGATAAATTGGCAGAAATGTATAAACCAGAAAAAGTTACACATGCTATAATAGAATTTGTTGATATTGCAGGATTAGTAAAAGGTGCAAGCAAAGGTGAAGGATTAGGAAACAAATTTTTATCACATATAAGAGAAACAGATGCTATATGTGAAGTTGTAAGATGTTTCAATGATTCTAACATTGTTCATGTTGACGGAAATATAAATCCAATTAGAGATATAGAAACAATTAATTTGGAATTAATATTTGCAGATATAGAAACTGTAAATAAAAGACTAGATAAAGCCAAAAAGAATTTGAAAGCAAACAAAAAATACCAAGAAGAAATTGATTTATTGGAGAAGATACTAAAATGTTTAGAAAATGGTAATTCTGCAAGAACATTAGAATTTAATGAAGATGAAGAAAAATTAGTAAAAGAAATGTTTTTATTAACAACAAAACCTATAATATATATTGCAAATGTATCAGAAAATCAATTAGAAAATGTTGAAAATGATGATATGGTACAAAAAGTAAAAGACTATGCTTCAAAGGAAAAAGCTGAAGTAGTACCACTTTGTGTAAAAATGGAAGAAGAACTTTCTGGATTAGATGATGAAGATAAAAAAGAAATGCTACAAATGTATGGATTAGAAGAATCAGGATTAGATAAAGTTATTAAAAAAAGTTATGATTTATTAGGTTTAATGTCATTTTTAACAGCAGGAGAACCAGAAGTTAGAGCATGGACAATTAAAAAAGGTACAAAAGCTCCAGAAGCTGCTGGAAAAATTCACTCAGATATTCAAAGAGGATTTATTAAAGCAGAAGTAGTATCTTTTAATGATTTAATGCAATGTGGTTCAATGAACGTTGCAAAAGAGAGAGGACTAGTTAGGTCAGAAGGTAAAGAGTATATTATGCAAGATGGAGATATAGTATTGTTTAAATTTAATGTTTAGTAATTTTGTAATAAATTTGTAATAAAAAAAAATCAAAAAGGTATTGACATATATCTTTAGAAAAGTTAAAATTATATTAGTGTTAAACAATAGAGAAAAATTTGATGTGTGCACTTGCAATTATTTTTAAAAAAGAGTATAATAAAAAATAGTTGTAGAATAATAAGATTAAACATGTTAAATAAAGGAGAGAATGTTATGAAAAATTTAAAAGTTGTAAAAATAATGGTTATGATTTTAATAATTTTATCAATGCTAGTTATGGGAGGAAAAGTATTAGCAGATAATGAGACAAATACAAGTGGAAACTACATCAATTTATCACCAACAGCTAATAATTCAGCAAGTACAAATAACTCAACTGCTACAAATAATTCAGTATCATTAAATAGCGCATCAAATAGAGCAAATACTTTAAACACAAGCGCAATTTCAAATAATACATCAAATAGAAATAATACATCAAATTATGCAAATACATCTTTACCAAGTACAGGTGTAGATAGTGCAGTACCAGTAGTTCTAATAGTTTTAGTTTTTGGTATATCAGCAGTTTATGCATATAAGAAAATTAAAGATTATAGAAATATATAATTAATATAATTTAAAAAGGCTCATAAGGGCCTTTTTTTGTACGGAAATTTTAAATCATGTTTCTTTTTATTCTTATGATAAAAAATTCATTTCTAAAAAGAGAGATTTTAATTTATCGACCGTTCATTCTAATAGAAAAATTTTAAAAAATATTATATAAATATGTATATAATTTGAAAATACAATAGTGCTTCAAGAAAGGAATAAAAAATTGAATAGTGTGAAAATTTTAGCAGTAGGAAGTTATATTCCAAAGAGAAAAATAACAAACGAAGAATTAGAAAAAAAATTAAAATTAGAAAGTGGTTATATAAAAAAAAGAACAGGAATAAAAGAAAGATATTATGTTGAAAATGAAGATATTTCATATATGGCAATAGAATCTGTTACAGATTTATTATCTACTGTAAGTTTAGACATAAATGACATAGAACTTATAATAGTTGCAACAACAACTACAAATAAACTAATGCCAGGAATTTCTAATGAAATACAAAAAAAATTAAAAATAGAAAAATGTAATTGTATTGATATTTTAGCAGGATGCAATGGATATATTACAGCATTTGATATTGCAAGTATGTATATACAAACGGGAAAAGTAGAAAAAGCATTAGTAGTAGGAGTAGATATATTATCTAAATATACAAATAAAGATGATGTTTCAACAAAAATAGTATTGTCAGATGGAGCAGGTGCAACTCTTATAGGGAAAAGCAATGAAAAAAAAGGTTATGCATCAGTAATAGAATCAATTCCAGATAAGAAAAATATATTATCATGCGAAAGTGGAAAAAATATATGTATGAATGGGAAAGAAATATATAAATATGCTGTAACTGAGCCTGCAGAAAATATAGAAAAATTAATAAAAAAATCAAACCAAACTATCAATGATATAAAATATATAATACCACATCAGTCAAATAAAAAAATAATTAAAGCTATAGCTAATAGATTAGACATAGAAGAAGAAAAAATGTATACAAATATACAAGAAATAGGTAATACTTTTTGTGCAAGCATTCCAATTGCCTTAAAGGAGATGATTAATAAAAATTTATTATATGATGGAGACAAAATAATCTTGCTAGGATATGGTGGAGGGCTAAATACTGGCAGTATATTTATTGAGATGTGAGAGACGCGGAATGTGATGTGTGATGAGTTTAAATATTAGAAAGGGTGAATTATAAAATATGAAAAGAGCTTTTTTATTCCCAGGTCAAGGAGCTCAATTTGTTGGAATGGGAAAAGACGTGTATGAAAAATATGAAGAAGCAAAAAAGATATATGATAAAGCAACAGAAATTTCAGGCATAGATGTTAGAAAAATATGTTTTGAAGGACCAGAAGAAATTTTAAATGAAACAGAAAATACTCAAATAGCAATTTTAACGACAAGTCTAGCAATATTAGAAGTATTAAAAAATAAAGGAATAACAGCAGATATAGCTACAGGATTAAGTTTAGGAGAATATGGAGCATTAATATATTCAGGGATAATCTCTTTTGAAGACGGAATAAAATTAATTAAAAAAAGAGGATATTATATGGGAAATTTACTACCAAAGGAAGAATATTTAATGTCAGCAGTTATAGGATTAGAAACATCAAAAATAGAAGAAATTTGCCAAAAACTAAATGACCAAGGGAAATTCATTGTACCAGCAAACTATAACTGTAATGCTCAAACTGTAATATCTGGAGTAAAGGAAGCAGTAGAAGAAGCAGAAAGTTTATTAAAAGAAGCAGGAGCAAAAAGAGTAATATCATTAAAAACAAGTGGGCCATTTCATACAAGTAAACTAGAAAAAGCAAAAGAAGCTTATCAAAAAGAATTAGAAAATATAGAATTTCAAAAAGGAACATGTAAAGTTATAAAAAATATAGACGGAACATTTTATAACGAAAATGACAATATAAAAAATATATTGGCAGAACATATTGTAAATCCAGTTAGATTTGACAAAGCCATAAAATTAATGCAAGAAGAAGGAATAGAAGAATACATAGAAATCGGACCAGGAAAAGCTTTAACAGGATTTATAAAAAAAGATAATAAAGAAGCTAAAACCTACAATATAACTTCAGTAGAAACACTAGAATCATACATAGGGATTTAGGGACGTATCTAAAAATCCCTAAATTTAGGGATCAGGGGACAGACCTTAAATGTTTAATAATAAAAATTAAAAATAGGAAGGAAGATAAAAAATGGAAGAAAGAAAAGTTGCGTTTATTACAGGAGGATCTAGAGGAATTGGAAAAGAAGTAGCATTAAAATTTGCAGAAAATGGATACAACATAGTTATTAATTATGTATCAGATAATACAGATATAGAAAAGTTAAAAAATGAGTTTGCCCAAAAAGGAGTGGAAGCATTAATAATTAAGGCAGATGTTACAAACTCAGAGGAAATTGAAAATCTAGTAAAAGAGGTTATAGAAAAATTTGGCAAGATAGATGTTTTAGTAAATAATGCAGGTATCACAAAAGATAATTTACTTATGAGAATGTCAGAAGAAGAATTTGATAAAGTAATTAATGTAAATTTAAAGGGAACATTTATAGTAACAAAAGCGGTTATTAAATATATGATGAAAAAAAGAAGTGGTAGCATAATAAATTTATCATCAGTAGTAGGTGTTGCAGGAAATGCAGGTCAAGCAAATTATTCAGCATCAAAAGCAGGAATAATAGGTCTTACAAAAAGCATTGCTAAAGAATTAGCTTCAAGAAATATAAGAGCAAATGCTGTTGCTCCTGGATTTATTGAAACTGATATGACTGCTGTGTTATCAGATTCTGTGAAAGAAAATATATATAATCAAATACCTTTAAAGAGAATGGGGTCTGTAAAAGAAGTTGCAAATTTAATATATTTCTTGGGAGCAGATGATAGTTCATATATTACGGGGCAGGTTATTAATGTAGATGGCGGAATGCTGATGTAGTTTAAGTTAAAAAATAATTACAATTTTGGTGTTGTCAACCATCGTTTGAAATTTAATCAACGTACATCACGTACGCCTCATAAATTTCAAACTTGTTTTCCTAGCCAAAATTTAATTCTTTTTCAACAGGAACTGAGAGCAGAATTTAACAGAAGTTGAAAATAAAATTTACTAAAACTTATAAATATAGAAAGGGAGATAAAAAATGGAAAGAAGAGTAGTAATTACAGGTCTAGGTGCAATAACACCTATAGGAAATAGTGCAGAAGAATTTTGGGAAGGTATTAAAGAAGGAAAATGTGGAATTGATCAAATTACTAAATTTGATACAACCGATTTTAAAGTTAAATTAGCAGCAGAGGTTAAAGGATATAATCCAGAGGATTATTTTGATAGAAGAGAAGCTAAAAGATTAGATGAATTTTCTCAATATGCAATGATAGCATCAAGAGAAGCATGGAAAGATAGTGGATTAGATAAAGAAACAGAAAATATGGAAAGAGTTGGAATAATCATAGGTTCAGGAATAGGTGGAATACAAACAATAGAAACAGAAAATCAAAAGTGTATAGAAAAAGGACCTGATAGAGTTTCACCAATGTATATTCCAATGGGAATATTAAATATGGCAACAGGAAATGTTGCTATAGATATTGGTGCAAAAGGTGAATCTATGGCTATGGTTACAGCATGTGCTTCTGGAACACATTGTATTGGTGAGAGTTTTAGAATGATTAAACATGGCTATCAAGACATAGTATTAGCAGGAGGAACAGAAGCAGGAATTACACCTTTAGGCATAGCAGGTTTTACAAATATAAAAGCATTAACTAAAGCAGAAGATAAAAACAGAGCAAGTATTCCTTTTGATAAAGAGAGAAGCGGTTTTGTTATGGGAGAAGGTGCAGGAGTAATCGTACTTGAAGAGTTGGAACATGCTAAAAAAAGAGGAGCTAAAATTTATGCAGAAATAGTAGGATATGGAGCAACTTCAGATGCATATCATATCACTTCTCCAGCTCCAGGAGGAGAAGGTGGAGCAAGAGCAATGAAAATTGCAATGGAAGAAGGAAATGTAAGCCCAGAAGATATTACATATATTAATGCACATGGAACTTCAACACATTTAAATGACAGTTATGAAACTCAAGCTATAAAAACAGCTTTGGGAGAAGCATCTAAAAAAGTAATGGTAAGTTCAACAAAAGGACATACAGGACATTTATTAGGTGCAGCAGGTGGAGTAGAAGCAATTGTTTGTGCAAAAGCAATTGAAGAAGGATTTGTACCTGCAACAATAAATTATAAAGTTCCAGATGAAGAATGTGATTTAGATGTTGTTCCAAACGAGGGTAGAAAAACAGAAATAAAATATGCAATGTCAAATTCATTAGGTTTTGGAGGGCATAATAGTACAATTTTATTAAAGAAATATGAATAAATTTCTATTTATTGATAGAAAAGGAATTTTGTGCTAAAATAGACGAAAAGGAGAGGATAAAATGGATTATAAAGATATTAAAAAATTGATGGATGATATGGGAAATTCTAAATTGGATTCATTAGAAATTGAGTTCCCAGAAGGCATAAAAATAAAAATGAAGAAAAATATGCCAAAAGAAGTAATTATTCCAGATTTAAGAGAATCAGTTATTGAGGCTAGTGCACCAATGACTGTACCAGCAGTAAAGCCAAAAACAGAAAGTGGGATAGTAAAAGTTGAACAAAAAGAAAATAGCGAAGAAAATTATAAAATAATAAAATCACCAATGGTTGGAACTTTTTATTCAAGTTCTTCACCAGATAAAGAGCCATTTGTAAAAGTAGGAGATAAAGTACATAAAGGTCAAGTCGTTTGCATAGTAGAAGCAATGAAACTTATGAACGAAATAGAATCAGAATTTGATGGTGAAATAGTAGAAGTCTGTGTAAAAAATGAAGAAGTCGTAGATTTTGGAAAACCGCTATTTAAATTAAAATAAGAACAAAAATAAAAAAAAAAGCAGAGGCAATAATACTTTGCTTTTTATGGTAGTTATTTCAAGGGGGAATTCAAATGTTGAATAAAGAAGAAATAAAAAATATAATACCTCAGAGAGAACCATTTTTAATGATAGATGAAGTACAAGAATTTGTACCAGGAGAAAGTTGTACAGCATATAAAAATGTAAGTGAAGATGAGTATTATTTTAAAGGACATTTTCCAGGTAATCCAATAATGCCAGGAGTTTTAATAGTCGAATCTTTAGCACAAACAGGAGCTGTAGCTATTCTTTCAATGGAAGAAAATAAAGGAAAAAATGCACTTTTTGGAGGAATAGATAAAATAAGGTTCAAAAAACAAGTTGTTCCAGGAGATAGATTAAAATTAGAAGTAAAAATAATAAAAAGAAAAGGACCTATTGGTATAGGAGAAGCAATTGCAACAGTTGACGGAAAGGTTACAGCAAAAGGAGAATTAACATTTGCAGTTGTTTAAGGAGGAAATTTGAATGATAAAAAAAATATTGATAGCAAATAGAGGAGAAATAGCAGTAAGAATAATAAGAGCATGTAGAGAAATGGGAATAAGAACAGTTGCAATATATTCAGAAGCAGATAAAGATTCGTTACACACAAAACTTGCAGATGAAGCTATATGTATTGGCCCAGCGTCTTCTGCTAGAAGCTATTTGAATGTAAAAGCAATTTTAGAAGCGGCATGTTTAACAGGAGCAGATAGTATACATCCTGGTTATGGATTTTTGTCAGAAAATACAAGTTTTGCTCGAATTTGTGAAGAAATGGGAATAAAGTTTATAGGGCCTAGCTATAAGCTAATAGAATTATTAGGAAATAAATCAAAAGCAAAAGAAACAATGAAAAATGCTGGAGTGCCAGTTGTTCAAGGCTCAGAAGGTTTAATAAAGTCAAAAGCAGAGGCACTAGAAATTGCTAAAAAAATCAAATACCCAGTAATGCTTAAAGCATCTGCTGGTGGTGGTGGTAAAGGTATTAGAATAGCATATTCAGAAGAAGAATTGCAAAAGGCATATGACCTTGTAAAACAGGAGGCAAAAGTATCATTTAATGATGATAGTTTATATCTTGAAAAATTCATCGAAAATCCAAGACATGTAGAGATTCAAATCTTAGCAGATGAGCATGGAAATTGCGTATATTTAGGAGAAAGAGACTGCTCAATACAAAGAAGAAATCAAAAAATGATAGAAGAAACTCCAAGTGGTATTATAGATGAAGCAACAAGAAAGCTAATGGGAGAAACAGCTGTTAAAGCTGTAAAAGAAATAGGATATACAAATGCAGGAACAATAGAATTTTTAGTTGATAAAAACAAAGATTTCTATTTTATGGAAATGAATACAAGAGTGCAAGTAGAACATCCAATTACAGAAATGGTAACAGGGATAGACATTGTAAAAGAGCAAATTAGAATAGCAAATGGTGATAAATTAAGTTTTAACCAAAACGATATTAAATGTTTTGGACATTCGATGGAAGTAAGGATAAATGCAGAAGATGCAGATAATAATTTTATGCCATACCCAGGGGTAATTACAGGATTACATTTACCAGGAGGAAATGGAGTAAGAGTAGATACAGCAATATATAGTGGTTATATGGTACCACCAACATATGATTCAATGCTTGCAAAAATTATAGTTCACGGAAAAAATAGAGAAGAATCAATAGCAAAGATGAAAAGTGCTTTAGCAGAATTAGTTGTAGAAGGAATAAAGACAAATGTAGATTTTGCACTAAAAGTTTTAGATGATAAAGATTTCCATGATGACAATTATGATACTTCGTATTTGAATAAATTTTTACAAAATTAATAGTTGATATTGAACTATAAGTTTGTAAGTTATTATTTTAAGTACAATTGCTTCAAAATACAGGAGGTGTAAAATTTGATTATTGATAAAGTAAAAAAGGTAAATGGAGAAGAAACAAATAAAACAAGAAATGAAAAAGCAGCAGACATGATGATAGGAAAATGGGTAAAATGTGACAGTTGCAAAGAAATAATATATAAAGAAGATTTGCATAAAAATTATAGTATATGTCCCTATTGCGGAAAATATTTTAGACTTTCATCAAGGAGAAGAATTAAACAAATTGCAGATGAAGGAACATTCAAAGAAATTGGAGAAGATATTTTAACAAAAGATCCATTGAATTTTGATGGATATTTAAGAAAAGTTAATTTGCTAAAAGAAAAGACGAAAATAAGTGAAGCAGTAAAGTGCGGAATATGTGAAATAGAAGGAGAAAGAGCCGTTTTAGGTGTTATGGATGGCAATTTTCTAATGGGAAGTATGGGTTCAGCAGTAGGAGAAAGGATAACTGTTGCAATAGAAACAGCAATAAAGGAAAAATTACCATTTGTCATATTTTGTGTTTCTGGAGGAGCTAGAATGCAGGAAGGAATAGTATCATTGATGCAAATGGCTAAAACTTCATCAGCAATAGAAAAATTAAATAAAGCAGGTTTATTGTATATATCAATATTAACAGACCCAACAACAGGAGGTGTAACTGCAAGTTTTGCAAGTTTAGGAGATATAATCTTAGCAGAACCAAAGGCATTAATTGGTTTTGCAGGACCTAGAGTAATAGAGCAAACTATAAAGAAAAAATTACCAGAAGGATTTCAAAGTTCAGAATTTTTATTAGAACATGGCTTTATTGATAAAATAGTAGAAAGAAAAGATATGAAAGAGACTATTGCAAAATTAATTAGAATGCATAAATAGAAGCATATCCAACCAGACTTATGCTTTAAGAAAGGAATGAATGTAAAAATGAGTGATGTATCAGCTTGGGATAGAGTTTTAGTTGCAAGACAAGTAGATAGGCCTAAAGCTAGTGATTATATAGAAAGTATCTTTGAAGACTTTATTGAATTTCATGGAGATAGGTGTTTTGGAGATGATAAGTCAATAATTGCTGGAATTGCAATGCTAAAAGATATTCCAGTTACAGTAATAGGAGAACAGAAAGGAAAAAATGCTAAAGAAAACATCGAAAGAAACTTTGGAATGCCTAATCCAGAAGGATATAGAAAAGCTTTAAGATTAATGAAACAAGCAGAAAAATTTAAAAGACCTATTATAACATTTATAGACACACCTGGGGCATACCCAGGAATGGGAGCAGAAGAAAGAGGACAAGGAGAAGCAATAGCAAGAAATATAATGGAGATGTCATCTTTAGAAGTTCCAATAATCTGTGTTGTAATAGGAGAAGGCTCAAGTGGAGGAGCTTTAGCAATAGGTGTTGGTGATAGAATTTTAATGCTTGAAAATG
Organism: Bacillota bacterium; assembly: GCA_963928635.1. GTDB lineage: Bacteria > Bacillota > Clostridia > TANB77 > CAG-508 > CAG-269. The sequence goes on from CAWVFT010000002.1 coordinate 32,793, forward strand.
CTATATATTCAATACTTTCTCCAGAAGGATTTGCAAGTATATTATATAAAGATTCAGGTAAATCAAAAGAAGCAGCAGAAAAAATGAAATTGACAGCAAAAGATTTAAAAGATTTAGGGATAATAGATGAAATTATTAAAGAACCTAAAGTTGGATTACAAAATGATTTTGAAAAAGTGGTTGAGGAAATACAAAAATATTTAATAAACTCAATTAATGATTTACAAAAACTAGAAACTAAAAAAATGCTAGAAGAAAGATATCAAAAATACAGAAAAATATATTAGTTAATAATATTATAAAATTAAAAAAATTTAATTAGGAGGAATAAAAAATGATATTAGAAGGTAAAAAAGTAGTTATAATGGGAGTTAGAAACAAATGGAGTATTGCGTGGGGAGCTGCACAGTCTTCATATGAGCAAGGGGCAAAAGTTATTTGTACATGTGCACAAGATAGCATAGAAAAAGTAAAAGAATTAGTAAAAGAGATTCCAGGAACAGAAGTATATTTGTGTAATGATGTTGGAAAAGATGAGGATATAAGAAACTGTCTTGAAGAAATAAAGAAAAAAAATGGTAAAATAGATGGTATATTACATGCAATTGCACATGCAAATACAGATGATTTACGTAATGACTTCATATTAACATCAAGAGAAGGATATGCTCATGCACAAGATGTTAGTAGTTACTCTTTGGTAGCAGTAGCAAGAATAGCAAAAGAAATAGATTTATTAAATGAAGGTGCAAGTATTGTTGCATATACATATTACGGTTCAGAAAAAGCAATTCAAGGATATAATGTAATGGGAGTTGCAAAAGCAGCACTAGAAGCTAGTATAAGATATTTATCAGTTGATTTAGGAAAAGATAATTGCAGAATAAATGGAATATCAGCAGGACCTATAAAAACATTATCAGCAAAAGGAATAAAAGATTTTGGCTCAATACTAGATGTTGTAGAGGAAAAAGCACCAATGCATAAAAACGTAACTACAAAACAAGTGGGGGACGCTACAGCTTTTCTATTCAGTGATATGTCAAGTGCAATTACAGGAGAAATAATACATGTAGATAATGGATTTAATGTAGTAGGTGTGTAATTGACAAAGGGTTGACAAAGGGGACGGGGCAAAAT
>CAWVFT010000003.1:0-28057 GCA_963928635.1 Bacillota bacterium
TTTAACAGATTTTATGCAAGGAGACGAAATTTTTTATTGCAAGATAAATATAGATAATGAAGATTATTACCAAGAGATAAAAGTAAACCAAGGAGAAGTAGTTACGTATGAAGAAGATTTTGCAGGGATTACTTATACAGGTCCATGGCAAGACGAAGAAAATGAAAGTTTTACAAACGGAAAAGCTAAATGGACAGATGATATTACAACAAAATTGAATTTTCAAATGTATGGAACTGGAGTAGACATTAGAACAGTAAAAGGACAAAAAATAGGAAGTTTTTCTCTTTCTATAATAGAACTAGACCAAAATAATAATTTAGGGCAACTTTTACACTTTATTCAGTTATCATTTAAGGATACTACTAATACTACTAATGAAATAGTTAATTTTTCTGATTTAATGAAAAAAAGAATATATTTTGATAAAAATGATAATAAAAATGTAAAAAAAGTACAAATGAATATAACTAAGATGAAAGCAAATGCTCAGGAGCAAACAGGCGACTCAAAAGTATACATAGATGCTATTTATGTATACAGATAAATAAACAAATGTAATAGGCATTAAATAATATAAAAGCCAATTAATAAATATTTATTAATCGGCTTTCTAAATATTTTACGAAATAGGCAAAATAATATACAAAAATGTCAATTTATGTTTTCGTATAAATCTTTTATAAAAACATCTCTTTCCTCAAAATTATCAACAAAACCAATTTTAGCAGTTTTGTTGCTATAATCTAATTCTTGAATCCAAACTGGTCTGTCATCATAAAAAATGTCGAATTTTTGGTCATTATTAACAATTTGATTAATTCTTTTCATATCCATTTTAATCCCTCCAATAACTTTAATAAAGTATATCCAAAAAATTGACTTATATTCATATTTAATATAAAATTAGAAAGTATAAATTAAGAACAAAGAAAATAAAATATTCTAAGGAGGAATTACTTATGAAAATATATTATAAAAATAAAGAATATGAAGTAAAAAAAGGAGATACTATACAAAAAGCTTTACAAGAAGAAATAGAAAATAGCGAAAATACAGTAGTTGGAGCATTATTTAATAATGAATATGAAAATTTAGATTTCGAAATAAAAGAAGCAGGAAAAATAGATTTAATAGATATATCTACAAGAGAAGGAATGAAAATATATAGAAGGACATTAACATATGTACTTGGGAAAGCGTTTGAAAAGCTATATCCAGGCAAAAAGATGGAAGTTAATTATCAACTATCAAATGCAATGTTTTGTGAAGCAATAAACATGGAAATAACAGATGAAGTTATAAAAAAACTTAATGAAGAATTAAAAATAATAGTAGAAAAAGATTTACCAATAAAACAAGTAATAATGAGCAGAGAAGAAGCAGAAAAATTTTTTGACAAAGAAAAAACATCAAAAGGAAGACTACAATTAGACCTAAAAAATAATAAAAAAATATATATGTATTATTGTGAAGATTATTACAATTATTGTTATGGGACACTTGCTAACAGAACAGGATGCGTAAATATATTCGAAATAAAAAAATACAATGATGGCTTTATAATAAGATATCCAAGTGAAAAAAATATAAAAGTATTACCAGAATTTATAGAAACAAAAAAATTGGCTTGGGCAATTGACGAATATGAAGATATACATAGAATATTAAATGTAGACAGAGTATATAAACTAAATGAAGCAATAGAAAGAGGTAACATAAAAGATGTAATATTACTTGCAGAAGCTTTGCACGAAAAAAAGATAGCAAATATAGCTGATAATATAGCAAAAGATAGAAATATAAAAATGGTATTAATTGCAGGCCCATCATCATCAGGAAAAACAACATTTGCACAAAGATTAGGAATTCAACTAAGATTAAATGGAATAAAACCAGTAACTTTATCAGTTGATAATTATTTTGTTGAAAGAGAGGATAATCCTAAAGATGAGAATGGGGACTATGATTTCGAAACAATAGATGCAATAGATTTAAAACTGTTTAATGACCATTTAAATAAATTAATAAATGGAGAAGAAGTTGAATTACCAGAATTTAATTTTTATACAGGAACAAAAGAATATAAAGGAAATAAAGTTAAATTAGAAAAAGATCAAATATTAGTAATAGAGGGAATACATTGCTTAAATGATAAGCTAACAAGTACAATAGATAAACATAATAAATATAAAGTGTATATAAGCGCGCTTACAGTATTAAATTTAGATAGATTTAATAGGATATCTACAACAGATACAAGGTTAATAAGAAGAATAGTAAGAGATTATCAATTTAGAGGATATCAGGCTGAACATACATTAAAAACATGGGATAAAGTAAATGATGGAGAAGAGAAAAATATATTTCCATTTCAAGAGCAGGCAAATGTTATATTTAATACATCTTTAATATATGAGCTATGTGCATTAAAACCAATTGTAATGCCATTATTAAAAGAAATAACAAGTGACAAGTTAGAATATGCAGAAGCTCACAGACTAATTAATATGCTAAAATATTTTGAAGAAATACCAAAAGAATATGTACCGGCAAATTCATTATTAAAAGAATTTTTAGGTGGGGGATATTTCAAATACTAAAATAGGGAATTAGGGACGTATCTTAAAATCCCTATTAGTAGGGATTTTGGGGACGAATCTAAAATTTTTCTGATTTTTTAAAATAATATTTTAAGTGAAAAAGTAATAAAGAGAAAAGGAATGATAGAATATTGGAAAGTAGAAAGTTTACAGAAATAGACGAAGAATTTATATGTGAAAATTGTGGTAAAAAGGTAGAAAAATTAGGATACACGAGTAGAGATCATTGCCCATATTGTTTGTACTCAAAACATGTAGATATTAACCCGGGAGATAGGCAAGAAACATGCCATGGGACATTAGAGCCTATAGGAATAGAAACAAACCCTAAAAAAGGATATGTAATAATATACAAATGCAAGGAATGCGGAAAGATAAGAAAAAACAAAGCTGCCAAAGATGACAACTTTGATTTAATAATAAAATTAAGTGTAGTTGGATAGGAATTTTTGAGTTTTACCCAAAAATTCCTATATCTTTCTTCTCAAATTTCCACTTGTGTAATCAATTCCTTCAAGTTTTTTTCCACTCTTAATAGTATTTAAAATATAATTTATTTCATCAATATTTTCATCTAAAATGTCTATTCTAATAGTATTTGCATTAAAGTCTCTGTGAGAAATTGAAAATGTTTTACTATTAAAAACTGTTGTAACTGTTTGAATATTATCAGGTAGTATCCTAAATTTCATATTCATTCTATCTTGTAAATAATATTTATTATTAGATAAGCACTTTTGCTCGCATGTAGGGTAACATTTATCTGTTTCACCAAGTAAGCAATAGTTCATATTTGTTAAAGGTATTTTACCATATAATATAATTTCACTAGGCAAACTAGAATGATTACATAAGTAAGCAATTGTATCTTTATCTAATTCAGGAGAAATAGTAAATCTATCTACTTTTAAATCTTTTAATTCATTAATAGTATATGTATTAAATACATTAAATGTATAATTTGCAATTAAATCAAATTTTTCTGCAAAATCTTTTGAAAGTGAAGCTAAAAGTTTTAAATTACAAATATTTGAAATTATAAAACCTTTAATTTTTAAATTAGAGAGTATATTTTCAATATTTGCAAAAATATAATTTTTATAATTTGATTTTACAATTGTAGGCATATAAATATATAAATTATATTTTTGACTAAGCAAACTCAAAATGTCTCTATATTTTTTATCAAGAAAATATTTTAAAGGTATGTATAAATTATCAAAATTATTTAATTTACTGTAATCAAAAGATAAATCCAAAATATTTAATAAAACTGATATTTGTTGTTGATTATTGTTTTTATTACTAAAAGATATCTTTTTCAGTTCGATATTTTTTGTATCTCTATGCATATTATTAATTACAAAATTTTGAACAGCATCTAAACTTAATCTACGCAATTCGTTTAAAGTGCTTATTTTAGGTAAAAATAAATTTTCGTCTAAATCTATTTTTATGTTTTTAAAATAATAAGGTGTATCGTTTGTTTTATTTAATTGGTTAATTATTATTTCCTTAGAAAGAGGTTTGTTTATAGCTTTTTCTGGAATAATTCCTGAAGTATATTCGAAATTTAAATTTTTATATATTAAAAGATTACATCCAGAGGTTATGCTAATTTTTATAGGTTTATTTTCTTTAATTTCAATTTTACAATTTAGGGCAATTTTTCTATTTTCTTTTGAAAGACTTTCTTTAGCTAAACTATTTAATTTTTTATCTGACATTTTATATATTCTATCACCTAGGGAAAAATTTCCTTTGATTCTTCCTATTACAACAGTTTGACCTGATTTAGTATCAGATATATTATTTAATTTTAAGTCCATAAGTTCAGAAATAGTATATAATTTTTTTTCACTTCCAATTGAGATAGTATCTCCAATAGAAATAGGTTCTAAAAGTTTTAATGTTATATAACCTTTTTTTGGATTATAATTTTGTACTTTACCTAGATTTAATCCCATATTTCCAGGAGAATCTTTAAAGACTAGATTTCTATTTGCATCATTAGTTAAGTGACCAGGTGAGTACATTCCTCTATTAAAGGCTTGCATAAGCTGTTTTAAATCATTTTCATCTATTTTGTAGTTATTGTCAGTTAGTGCTAAATCAATATATTTTCTATAAATTCTAGTTACTGTTGCAACATATTCTGCATTTTTCATTCGACCTTCAATTTTAAAGCATTTTACACCTGACTTTATCAAAGTTGGGATGTATTCTAAACCGCATAAATCTCTTGTACTTAATAAATATCCAGAATTTATACATTTGCCATTTTCTAAAAGTTTGAAGGGCAGTCTACAAGGTGCAGCACATTTTCCTCTATTTGCTGACCTTCCTCCAATTAGGCTGGAAAATAGGCATTGCCCAGAATATGAAATACATTGGGCTCCATGTATAAATGTTTCAATTTCTATTTTTGAGTTTTTACATATATAATCAATTTCATTTGCTGAAAGTTCTCTTGCAAGCACTATCCTTTTAAAGCCAAGTTCTTGTAGTTCTAAAGCACCGTTTAAGTTATGTACTGTCATTTGTGTACTACCATGTATAGGCAAATCTGGAAATAATGACATTAATTTTGTAGCTAATCCTAAGTCTTGTACAATAATTCCATCAATACCAAATTCATATGCCTTTTGTGCTAAAGCTACAGCTTGGTTAAATTCGTCATCTTTTATTAAGGTGTTTAGTGTAAGATATGTTTTAACACCTCTTAATTTTGAGTATATAATAACTTTTTTTATGTCATTTATTGAGAAATTTGATGCAAATATTCTGGCATTAAATGTATCTGCACCAAAATATACACTATCAGCACCATTTTGAATAGCAGCTTTTAAACAATTAAAATCACCAACAGGTGAAAGTAATTCTACCATGTTTACATACATCTCCTTTAATAAATGATTTTTATTGGTAATTGTTAAAAAAATTATAGCATAACAGATACTATAATTCAACAAAATTCGACATTTAAATAGAGGCTTTAACAATAATTCTATTCTTGCTTAGATTATTACAAGTTATCAATGTAAGTTCATTTTTATCGGCTTCATAATCATAGATAGGGCTTAAATCATTTTCGTTTACTTCATATATTTTATATATTGTATAAGTATATTTGTAATCAGAGTTATTGTATATTATAATTTTATCATTAACTTTTAATTTATTTAAATTACTAAAAAAAATTCCGTTGTCGTAATTGTGCCCAGCAATGCATAAATTACTAAACTTTGGAGGCATATCTCCAGAAACTCTGCATGGGGATATTGCTAAATATTCTGAATTTGTGTATGAGAAAAATGGATAAGAAATATTAACGGAGGGAATTTCGATTTGACCTATTATATAATTTTCATTTGTGTTTGTGTTATCAGTGCTAAGTGTGGAATTAGTATATAGTTTTAATATGTTATAATTTTTAGACAAAACTTTTGATATTTCGGTATCATGCTTAATTTTCCAAATATTGTTGTAAAGAAAAATAAGTGTAATGAAAATAATAATTAAGGACATTATAAAAATTAATTTGAATCTTTTGCTGTACGTAGAAAAAATTTTCTTTTTTGTGTTTTTGTCCATTGTTTCCAAAATTTGATTCATAATTAATCTCATTCCTTTCTTAAGGCACAAATCAGGTTGGAAAAGAATTAAATTTTGGCAAGGAAAACGAGTTTGAAATTTATGAGGCGTACGTGTGTACGTTGATTAAATTTCAAATAAAGTTTGACGTAGACAAAATTGTAATTATTTTTCAACCTTCACACCTCATGATAGAATAGTATAACCAAAAATTTAAAAAATATGAATTGTTAAATACTTGAAAAAAATCCAAAATTATGTTAATATACTGTATTAAAGGATGTTGATTTTATGGAAAATGTAAAAACAGTACAGTATTTTTTCGATTCGAGAAATTTTAATCAAATAGAAGTAATAAATAATTTAGAAAAAGAGATAGAAAAATCTTTTGAAAATAAAAAGGCTAAAATGAATATTACTTTAAATTCTTTTGGCGTATATGTAGCAACATTGACTTTTGAAAAAAAGAAAAGATTTGTAAATAAAGATAACAAAATAGTAAAGCCAAAAGCGATTAAACTTTCTAAATATGAAAAACTTGTAAATAGCGAAGAAGAAAGAGTATACGGGAAATATAAAACAACTAAAGAATTTAGACCATATTAGTAATAAAGAAATTTAAAAAAATACTTGTATTTTTAAAGAAATTATGCTAATATTTATACATAAAAATAAGAAAAACATATTAAAAAGCAAAGTATAATTAGGAAAAGCTATTTCAAAGAGAAAATGGCCAAGGCTGAAAGCCATTTAAATAGTCTAATTAGAAATTTCACTTTTTAGGAGTCTTCTTTTGAAAATGTATATGATTAGGAAGAAGCGGTGATGACCGTTAAAACATATAATAAGGTTAGTAATTTGTGTTATATGCAAAACTAATAAATTTAGGTGGTACCACGGAGTTTACATTTCGTCCTATATATGGATGAGATGTTTTTTTGGTTATATGGGTATTAAAAACAAGGAGGAGTTATTATGAAAGAAGAAATCGAGAAGATTAAAGTAGAATCTACAGAAGGACTTAAAAAAATACAAGACTTAAAAGAATTAGAAACTTTTAAAGTTAAGTATTTAGGTAAAAAAGGAAGTCTAACAACAATTTTAAGAGGAATGAAAGACTTAACGCCAGAAGAAAGACCAGTTATTGGAAGTTTGGTAAATCAAGTAAGAGATTTAATAGAAAATCTAATTTCAGAAAAAGAAAAAGAATTAAAAAGACAAGAGCTAGAAAAAAGACTACAAACTGAAAATATAGATGTAACAGAACCAGGGAAAAGAGTAAAATTAGGTTCAATACATCCAATAACTCAAATTATAAATGAAGTAGAAGATATATTTTTAGGAATGGGATACGAAATTGCGGATGGACCAGAAGTAGAAAAAACAATATATAATTTTGATAAATTAAACACACCAGCAGACCATCCAGCAAGAGATGTACAAGATACTTTTTATATAACAGAAGATATAGTATTAAGAAGTCAGACATCACCAGTACAAGCAAGAGTAATGGAGAATCAAAAACCACCTATAAAAATAATTTGTCCTGGAGCAGTTTATCGTTCTGACGCAGTAGATAGTACACATTCACCTGTATTCCATCAACTTGAAGGATTAGTAGTTGATAAAAATATTTCAATGGCAGACTTGAAAGGAACACTAGAAATATTTGCTAAAAAATGTCTAGGAGAAAATACAAAAATAAGATTTAGACCACATCATTTCCCATTTACAGAGCCAAGTGCAGAAGCAGATGTATCATGCTTTGTATGTGGAGGAAAAGGATGCAGAGTATGTAAAGGAGAAGGATGGATAGAATTACTAGGTTGCGGAATGGTACATCCTAATGTTTTAAGAAATTGTAATATTGATCCAGATATATATTCAGGATTTGCATTTGGATTTGGTATAGAAAGAATAGCAATGGCTAAATTTGGAGTAGATGATATGAGATTATTATATGAAAATGATGCAAGATTTTTAAAACAATTTTAAATAGGGATATAGGGACGTATCTCAAAATCCCTATATATGGGGATTTTAGGGACAGATCTCAAAAAAATTTAAAAAATTTTAAGAACCGTCCCCATTTTCCCTAAAAATAGGGATTTTGAGATACGTCCCTAAATCCCGAATAGAGAAAGGAATGATTTTAAATGAAAGTTAGTAGAGAATGGTTAAAAGAATATAGTGATATAGATGTTGATACTGTGAAGCTAGGGGATATTTTGACTATGGCTGGTCAAAAGGTTGAAACTATTGAACAAAGAGGAAATGATATAAAAAATGTAGTCGTAGGCAAGATATTGGAAATAAAGAAACATACTGACTCAGATCATCTAGTAATTACAAAGGTAGATGTTGGAACAGAAATCTTACAAATTGTTACAGGTGCTAATAATATTAAAGTAGGGGATATAATTCCTATTGCAAAAGATGGTGCTGAATTACCAGGTGGTAAGAAAATAAAAAAAGGTACTTTAAGAGGAGTAGATTCTTGTGGAATGATGTGTTCTATTGGAGAATTAGGAATTGATTTAAATGAATTTCCTAATCAAATAGAAGATGGAATTATGATTTTAGATAAAAGCTTTGAATCTAAATTAGGAGAAAATATTGTAGATGTTTTAAATTTAAAAGAAGATATTATTGATTTTGAAATTACTCCTAATAGACCAGACTGTCTATCTGTTGAAGGATTAGGAAGAGAAACAGCGGTGGCCTTAGGAAAAGATTTTAAAAATCCAAGAAAAAATATTGATGAATTAAAAGTAGAAGATAAAGAAGAATTAGGAGGTTTAAAGGTAGACATAAAAGCACCTGATTTATGTTATAGATATATAGCAAGAATTGTTAAAAATGTAAAAATAGGTCAATCTCCAGAATGGATTGTAAGAAGATTAAAAGCCTGTGGCGTAAGAAGTATAAATAATATAGTTGATATTACAAACTATGTTATGCTAGAAATGGGTCAACCTATGCATGCATTTGATATTAACTCTATAAATGGAAAACATATTATAGTTAGAAGAGCAAATAATGGAGAAAAAATAACAACTTTAGACGAAACAGAAAGAATTTTAGATGAAAATGATTTAGTTATAGCAGATGAAACTAAGCCTGTTGCAATAGCTGGTGTTATGGGAGGATTAAACTCAGAAATAGAAAGTGATACAGATACAGTTGTATTTGAATCAGCAGTATTTTATGGTGGAACTGTTAGAAAGACTTCTAAAAAAGTGGGATTAAGAACAGAAAGCTCATCTAGGTTTGAAAAAGGATTATCAGCAGAAAATGCTTTAAGAGCAGTAAATAGAGCAGTAGAATTGGTAGAAATACTTGGAATAGGTGAAGTTGTAGATGGAAAAATAGATAGATATCCAACAAAACAAGAAAAAAGAGAGATAAAATTAGAACCAGATAGAATTAACAGTTTAATTGGAACAAATCTTTCTAAAGAAGAAATGACAGATATTTTAAATAAGCTAGATATAAAGGTGGAAAATGATATTGCACATGTTCCATATTTTAGAATGGATTTAGAGCAAATGGCAGATTTAGCAGAAGAAGTTGCAAGATTTTATGGATATGACAAAATAGATGGAAGTTTAATGAAATCAGAAACAACAATTGGATTAAGAACAAAAGCTCAAAAAATAGAGAAAAAGATAATGGAAACATTACAAAATGAGGGATTCTCTGAAATTTACACATATGGTTTTATAAATAAAAAAGAATTAGAAAAATGCAATATACCAGATGAAGTAAGAAAGCTTTCTATTTGTATAAGTAATCCATTAAATGATGACTTTAAATATATGAGACCATCAACTATACCTAGCATGATAAATACAATTTCTTTTAATATTAACCAAAAAAATGAAGATGTATTTTTGTTTGATATATCAAGAAACTATAGAAATATTAATAATGTTGTAGAAAGTGGAGAAGTGCCTTTAGAAGAAAGAATATTAACATTAGGTATGTATGGAAAAGACTGTGACTTTTATATTTTAAAAGGAGTAATCGAAAATATTTTAGAGCAAATATCAGTAAATAAATATGATATCGAAAAAGAAGTAAATAACAGGACATACCATACTGGAAGATGTGCAAATATTAAAGTTGGAATAGATAATATAGCAACATTTGGAGAGGTACACCCAGAAGTATTACAAAATTATGATATACAAAAAAGAGTATATTTAGCTGAAATTAATTTAAGCAAGCTTACTAAATATGCAAGAGAAAATAAAAAATATACAGAAGTACCAAAATTCCCAGCAGTAGAAAGAGATATTGCTATAATTGTAGATGAAAATGTAGAAGTCGGTAAAATAGAAAAGGTTATAACTAAAAAAGCTAAAAAAATTCTTGAAAATGCAAAATTATTTGATATATTTAGAAATGAAAAAATAGGTGAAAACAAAAAGAGTGTAGCATATTCATTGAGTTTTAGAGATAAAAACAAAACTCTAAGTGATGATGAAGTAAATCAAACAATGGAAAATATTATTAGTGAACTAGAAAAAGAATTTAATGCCGAATTAAGAAAATAGTAAGGAATGGTTGTAAAGATGACAATAGAAGATTTAAGTATAGAAGAAAAAATAGGACAAAAATTAATTATAGGGTTAGATGTAAAAAATGCAAAAGAAGCGGTTTATGATTTAATAGTAAAGCATAAGATAGGCGGAGTTTTGTTATATAAAAAGAACTACCAGAACTATGATGAAATGCTTGAGCTTATAAATTATATAAAAGAAACCAATTCTAAATTTAATAAGATACCAATGTTTATAGCTATAGACCAAGAAGGTGGAAGAGTTAATAGAATGCCACCAGAATTTTTAAATTTACCAAGTAGCTATAAAATAGCCAAGACAAATGATGAAAAACTAATAAAAGATTCAGCAAATATAGTAGCAACAATTTTAAAAAAATCTGGAATAAATATGGACTTGGCACCAGTCTTAGATATAAAAAGATTTGAAGATTCACAAGCTATAGGAGATAGAGCTTTTAGTGAAGATAAAGAAATTGTTGCAAAATACGGGATAGCTTTTATGAAAGAACTTCAAAAAGAAGATATAATTTCTGTAATAAAACATTTCCCGGGTCATGGTACAACTAAAGCAGACTCACATTTTTTAATTCCTGTTATAAATAAGAAAATAGAAGAATTAGAAGATGAAGATGAATATCCTTTTATACAAGCAATAAATAGTGGAGCAGATACATTATTAATAAGTCATCTATTATTAAAAGGCATTTCAAGAAATGAACCAATAACAATGTCAAAAAAATTTCATGATGAATACTTAAGAAAAAAATTTGATGGAGTTGTTATAACAGATGATATGAGAATGAAAAGCTTACGTATCAATTATGGTAAATATATCCCAACAAAAAAAGCGTTTTTAGCGGGAAATGATATTATTCTTTTGAAATATCTGAATAATGATAAAATATTTAAAAAACTAAAAAATATTGCAAAAAAAGATTCTAATTTAAATAATAATATAAATAATAGTGTACAAAAAATAATAAATTTAAAAGAGAAATATAGAGTAAATGATGAATTAATTGAAAAAGATTTAGATATCGATAAATGCAATAATGTAATCCAAAATATTAGAGAAACTATTGACAGTTTACGATAATAAATGTAAAATATATATGGAAGAAAAAATATATGAAAAAAAGATTTATATATATTTGTTTCGAACATTGAAAATTAAATAAGAAAGAGGTGTAACTTATGAACTATTGGATCATAGTACCCGCTGTCTTAATCTCGCTTGCAATCGGAGCTGTAATAGGAATAATTTATAGAAAAAAGGTTGCAGAGTCTAAAGTAGGAAGTGCCGAAAGTGAAGCTAAAAGACTTATAGATTTAGCTAAAATAGAAGCTGAAAATTTGAAGAAAGAAGAAATCATTAAAGCAAAAGAAGAAATAATGAATAGTAGAAAAGAATTAGACCAAGAGATTAAAGAAAGAAGGGGCGAAGTTCAAAAACAAGAAGCAAGACTAATTCAGAAAGAAGAAAGCTTAGAAAGACGTTCAGACAATTTTGAAAAAAGAGAACAAGAATTAGAAAAAAGGATTTTAGAAATTGACGAAGAAAAGGCAGAAATAGATGAATTACATAGTCAAGAAATTGAAAAATTGCAACAAATAGCAAGGCTAACAGCAGAAGAAGCAAAAGAAAAGCTTTTAAAGGAAGTTGAAAAAGATATAACATCTGAAAAAGCAGCAATTATTAGAGAATCAGAAAGAAAGGCAAAAGAAGAAGCTGGAAAAAATGCAAGAGAAGTGCTAACATATGCAATTCAAAAATGTGCTGCAGACCATTCTCAAGAAACTACAGTATCTATTGTATCTCTTCCAAGTGATGATATGAAAGGGAGAATAATAGGTAGAGAAGGAAGAAATATTAAAGCATTAGAAACTTTAACAGGAGTAGATTTAATTATAGATGATACACCAGAAGCAGTAGTATTATCAGGATTTGACCCATTAAGAAGAGAAGTTGCAAAAATAGCATTAGAAAAACTTATTGATGATGGAAGAATACATCCTGCTAAAATTGAAGAAATGGTAGAAAAAGCTAAACAAGAAGTAGAAGAAACTATAAAATCAGAAGGAGAAAGAGCAGTTTTAGAAACAGGAGTTATAGGATTACATCCAGATTTAGTTAAACTAATAGGAAAGCTTAAATATAGGACAAGTTATGGACAAAATGTTTTAAACCATTCTATTGAAGTATCAAACTTAGCAAGGATTATGGCAGATGAATTAGACTTAGATACAAAACTTGCTAGAAGAGCAGGATTATTACATGATATAGGAAAAGCATTAGACCATGATATGGAAGGAACTCATGTAGAAATAGGAGTAGAAATACTTAAAAAATACAAAGAAAATCCTTTAGTTATAAATGCTGTTGAAGCACATCATGGAGATGTAGAACCTCAAACATTAGAAGCAGTATTAATTCAAGCAGCAGATGCAATTTCTGCTTCAAGACCTGGAGCAAGAAGAGAGACTTTAGAAGCATATATTAAAAGGTTACAAAATCTTGAAGAAATTGCAGATTCTTTTGAAGGAGTAGAAAAATCTTTTGCAATACAAGCAGGACGTGAAGTAAGAATAATTGTGAAACCTGATAGAATATCAGATGACCAAATGACAATACTTGCAAGGGATGTAGCTAAAAGAGTAGAAAGCGAAATGGATTATCCAGGACAAATAAAGGTAAATGTAATAAGAGAAACTAGAGTAATTGATTACGCAAAATAATCTGAAATATTGAAGACTATAAAATTATAGTTTGAATTAAAAATAAAGAACACAAAAAAACTATTAAATTTATTTTTAATAGTTTTTTTCTTTTCTACAATAGGAAAGTTATACTTCCCCATTGTAGAAAAGTCGCTTTGCTCCAACGGTTGCACACAAATTTTATTGCATAAAATTTGGCGCATGAACAAATTTACGGAAAGGCAAAGAGAAATGTTAAAGTTTGTACAAATTTAAGGCTTTCCGATTTGTTCAAAATGTTGAAATATTTAAATTGTTTATCCTTGACTTTTATATAGAGCGGATATATAATATTCATAATTTTAAAACATTAAAAGTTCATTAAAAGGAGGAAAATTATGGGTATGCGGCAAATTATAGGTGGATGTGTATATTCAAAAAATGAAAGGGGTAATTATATCATACATCTTCCCACAGCGACTAAGGTAGAATTTCAGATTCTAATACCTGAGCAGAAAGAAATCTCTATGCTGGTAGTATTTGATATAACCGAAAGAGAGTTGGAACAATGCAGGGAACTAGGATTGAGTGAATCTGAAATAAAAAAACTGAAAAAAAAGAGCAAATGTCTAAATGAAAATTTTAATGGGAATGAGGACAACGAACTTGTAGATTATAATAGAAATGTATTGGTAGGCATAAATGAAATTGCTTATGTTATGCACAAATATTACTTTCCACGTGCTATAAAAATAGAATGTAGTGCATGGATAGGAGAAGAAGTATATAATTATTCAATTAAATACTCCAAGTAATGAACTGGCAATAGTCAACGAGTTTTGTTGACTATTGCTACTTTTTTTGATATAAATAATAAAGTATATTAAATTATATATAATAAAAAGTTTATAGGTTAACTTATTAGTATAAAACCTAAATATATAGATATAAAAAGGAAGGATAATTAAATGAATGTATTAGCAGTAGGTGACATAGTAGGAACAGCAGGAATAGAAATGTTAAAAAACAATTTAAAAAAGATAAAAGAAGAAAAAAACATTGATTTTTGTATAGTTAATGGAGAAAATGCAGCAGAAGGAATGGGAATAACAGAAAAAAATTTCAAAGATATTATTGAAGCAGGAGCAGATGTAGTAACTTTAGGAAATCATACATGGGGGAAAAAAGAAATTTTTAGATTCATTAATAACCCTAAAATACTAAGACCAGCAAATTACCCTGAAGGAGTTGTTGGAACAGGTTGTAGAATATTAAATATTAAAAACAAAAAAATAGCAGTAATTAATTTAATGGGTAGAGTAGATGTAAATGTATTGACGGAAAATCCATTTCTAAAAGCAAAAAAAATAATCAATAAAATAAAGAAAGATGTAGATATAATTTTTGTAGATTTTCACGCAGAAGCAACAGCAGAAAAGATGGCAATGGGTTATTATTTAGATGGAGAAATTACAGCTATTTTTGGAACTCATACACATATTCAAACAGCAGATGAAAAAATTTTACCTAAAGGAACAGGTTATATAACAGATATAGGTATGACAGGGCCAAAAGATTCTGTTATTGGTATGGATATATTAGCATCAATTAAAAGGTTTGAAACGGCATTACCAGAAAAATATAAAATCGCAACAGGTGAAAGTATGTTTAATGGTGTTTTATTTAAATTAAATGATGAAGATAAAGTAGAAAAGATAGAAAGAATTAATATTTAAAAAAATTTGAAAAAATTTCCAAAAAACTCTTTACAAATATTTCCAAATATTGTAAAATAGAAATCGTAAAAGTTGCAACAAAAAATAAATTAGTAGGAGGAAAAAAATGGAAGTTTTAAAAATTTCATCAAAATCAAATCCTAATTCAGTAGCAGGTGCAATTGCTGGATTAGTAAAAGAATCAAATAAGGCAGAAATGCAAGCAATTGGAGCAGGAGCATTAAATCAAGCTGTAAAGGCAGTAGCAATAGCAAGAGGTTTTGTAGCTCCTTCAGGAGTGGACTTAGTTTGTATACCAGCTTTTGCAGAGGTAGAAGTTGAAGGAGAGGATAGAACAGGAATTAAATTGATCGTAGAATCAAGGACATAATATATTTAAAATGATAATTAAAGTAAAATTTAGTTATCATTTTTTGTTACTGGATAATGTTTTCTTGTTTGAATTCGCTCAAGATCATTATCCAGTAACATTTGTTTCAAATTTAAAAAAGTAATTGACAATTATAGATAAATATGTAAAAATAAGTTAGCAATAGATAAAATTTAAATATAAATTTTAATTGCTAAGTATTAACAGTATATCTCGAATAAATAAAGAAAGGAATGTGATTTTAAATGGAAAAAATAAGAGGATTTGAGGTAGCAAAAGGATTTGAAGATAAAAATATAAATTTACCTATAAGAAAAACAAAATTCTCTGCAGGTTATGATGTAGAAGCTGCTGAAGATACTATTGTACCAAGTTTTAAAAAAGGAATGGCACCAACATTAATAAAAACTGGTATTAAAGCATATATGCCAGATGATGAAGTTTTAATGTTATATAACAGAAGTTCTAATCCAAAGAAAAAAGGGCTTATACTAGCAAATAGCGTAGGAGTTGTAGACAAAGATTATTATGGAAATCAAGATAATGATGGTCATATCATGTTTGCATTTTATAACATTAAAGATGAAGATATAGAAGTAAAAAAAGGCGAGTGTATAGGACAAGCAATATTCCAAAAATACTTGTTGGCAGATAATGATGAAGCAGAAGGGGAAAGAATTAGTGGATTTGGTTCCACAGGAAGATAAAAAGTATACAGTACAAAATTTGAACAGGTAGATTGATAAAAATATAGAAAAAATTTTTTTAAAAAAATATATCTTAGAGACATAAGGGTTTTAACGAAAATATACATAAAAAAATATGGCAAAGGCTTTGACTTTTGCCTTTTTTTGTAGTATAATAAATATGGTTAAAAAATCCAATAAAGTTAATTCATGTATATTAATATTTGACTTAACTTTATAATATTTTTTTGCTGAAAAAATCTGAAAGGAGTTGACTTACATGTTTAATGTAGGAGACAAAATAGTGTATCCAATGCATGGAGCAGGAACAATAGATGCAATAGAAGAAAAAGACGTTTTAGGACAAAAGCAATCTTATTACATACTTAAGATGCCAGGAGAGGTAAAAGTTATGGTACCAACAGCGAAAGCAGAAGAAGTAGGTGTAAGAAGTATAATAGATAAAGAATCAGCAGAAAAGGTAATAGGAGTTTTAGAAAGAGACGAAACTGCTATGGATAAAAATTGGAACAAAAGATATAGAGACAATATGGAAAAAATGAAAAGTGGCGACATTTACGAAGTGGCAGATGTTGTTAGAAATTTAAGTTTTAAACAAAAGGAAAAAGGGCTATCAACAGGAGAAAAGAAAATGTTAAATAATGCTAAACAAATTCTAGTTAGTGAACTTGTATTAGCAGAGCATGCCACAAAGGACGAAGTAGAAAAATTAGTTGAAAATAAAATAAATACATCATTTATGACATTTAGAGCAGAAGATATAGGACAAGAGAGTATAGTAAATAAATTTATTCCATTTGATGGAACAGGAACTTCAGAAGATTAGGAGATTACATGCAGAAATTTATTAAAATTTCTGCATGAGATTTTTTAAAAAATTTTAAAATTTAATTATAAAATAGGTTGACAATGAAATATAAATGTTGTAAAATTAGAAAGTGCTAACCAAGTTAGCGATAAGACTATAAACTATGGTGGATGTAGCGCAGTTGGTTAGAGCGCCAGTTTGTGGCACTGGAGGCCGTGGGTTCGAGTCCCATCTTCCACCCCAGTTTTTAAAAACATATATTGGGCTGTAGCCAAGCGGTAAGGCACCAGACTTTGACTCTGGCATGCGCTAGTTCGAATCTAGCCAGCCCAGCCAACTAACTTAAAATAGCAACTAAAAATTGGGAGTTGTTATTTTATTTTTTTAATAGGAATAAGGCAGTTTTAGATAAATTATAAAGAATGGAAATATCATACTATAATAAAAGGAGAAAAAAATGAAAAATTATTTCTTTACATCAGAAAGTGTAACAGAGGGGCATCCAGATAAATTAGCAGACTTAATATCTGATAGAATATTAGATGAAGCGATTAAAAAAGATAAAAATACAAGAGTAGCGGTAGAGACATTTGTTTCAGGTAATGTAGTAACAATAGCAGGGCAAATAACTTTAAATGAAAAATTGCCTATAAGTAAAATAGTAAGAGAAACAATTAAAGAAATAGGATTTGATAATGAAAATATTGATATAGACTACAGAACTTGTAAAATATATACAAATATTGTAAAACAAAGCCCAGATATAGCTTTAGGAGTAGATATTGGTGGTGCAGGCGACCAAGGTATAATGTTTGGTTATGCATCAAATGAAACAGAGAATTATATGCCATATGCAATATACATGGCACATAAATTATCAAAAAAACTTACAGACGTAAGAAAACAAAAAATAATACCATACTTAAGACCAGACGGTAAAACCCAAGTAACAGTTGAGTATGAGAATGATAAGCCAAAGAGAATAGAAACAATTTTAATATCAACTCAACATGAAGAAAATATAGAACAAGAAGAATTGAAAAAAGATATAATAGAAAAAGTAATAAAAACAACAATTCCAGAAAATATGATAGATATAAATACAAAAATCTATATAAATCCAACAGGACGATTCGTAATAGGAGGACCTTTAGGAGATACAGGCTTAACTGGAAGAAAAATAATAGTAGATACATATGGTGGATATGCAAGACATGGTGGAGGAGCATTTTCAGGAAAAGATGCAAGCAAAGTAGACAGGTCTGCAGCATATATGCTTAGACATATTGCTAAAAATATAGTAGCAAATGGATATACAGAAAAGTGTGAGATACAATTATCATATGCAATAGGAATGGAAAATCCGCTTTCTATATGTGTTAATACATTTGATACAGGTAAAAAAACGGAAGAGGAATTAGTAAAATTAATAGAAGAAAATTTTGATTTAACACCAAAAGGAATTATAAAATATTTGGAACTAGATAAACCAATATTTAGTAAAACTACTAATTATGGTCATTTTGGTAAAGAAGATTTACCTTGGGAGAAAATAATAAAATTGTAATAAAAGTATTTTAAAAAATAAATTTTACAATAGAAACAATAAATGAATTTTTTGTATGATTCTAAAAATCATTCAGAAAATTCATTTAATTTTTTTGCCAATAACAACAAATCTTCCATCTTTAACATGGTAAGCACAGGTAGATAAAGTGATTAACTGATCTCCATATGTTGCTGTTGAGTCAATATTATACATAGAAGAATTTTTTGCATTTTGAACGAAATTGTTATATTCTTCCTCAGAGTTTGGGTTTATAAAAAAATAATATCTAAAAACATTTTGTTCTGTATTGTAATAAACTCTTGATTTAAAAACAGAAATAATTTCAAATTCTGCATCTTCTTTGTCTGTTGTGAATCTTATGATAGGATGATTAATATAAAAACTTTTATCTGAATATTTCAATAATTCTTGAAACATTGTTCCATTATTCAAATTATGACCATATATTAGTAAGTTGTTACTTGCAATATTCCAGTCATATTTATAATTTAAAAAAATTGAACCATTTTTAGATTTTTCTTTTTTATAATTATGTGTCATGTAATATTCATTGTCTGTACCTTGTAAAACAGGGTAATTTATAGATGTATTTTCTATTTCGAGCCATCCTACTATATCAGAATTTTCCTTTTTTAATGTTTGAACTTTAAGCATTCTCTCTGTTTCTATAGGTTGTATTTGTTTTGTTTCTAATATATTTTTAGATATTTCAGTATTTAAAGATGTTTGTGTTCCAATGTTATTAAATGTACTTTCATTGATATTAATTGTATTTAATAAATTACTTTCTGCAATTGATTCTTGTTTGCTTAAAATATCTTTAATTATATAAATAATGGAAATAATAATTAAAAGAATTAATAAAATACTAAAAAATACACTTATTTTGTTTTTTATAAAAAAATTTTTCATAATTGATATTCCTTTTCCTATAAAATAAAAAGATGAGGATAGACATTTTAGCCTATCCTAATTTCTTTTTTGATATAAAAAGTAAAGTTGCTGAAGATACTAAAATTGTTAAAACTGCAAGTCCTGTATAATTTGTTATACCTGTTTTTGGTGTTTCATCTTTTACTGGTGTTTCGATTTCAGGTTCAGGAGTTGGTTCTTCTGGTGTAGGAGTTTGTACAGTTGATATTTTTGCATAAATTGTTGTATCAGCATCTATTGTTTTGTTAAAATCAAATTCTGTAGTAAATTGGGCATCAGTAAAATATCCGTCAATTACTTGATTTTCTTCTAATGAAATATGAGAATTTAATGTGTCAGCAGAAATAGTCTTTCCAGCTTCAACTACAATTTTATTTGTTGTCTCATTAGCTATTAGAGTAATAATTACATTTTGAACATCAGTATTACTTGTTATTGTATCAGGAACTTTAGTTTCAGCTATAACATTATTGTTTTCATCTGTTAATACTAAACTATCTCCAGAAACTGCGACTTTGTTTATTGTATTTGAAGTGTTTGTTATAGTAAATTCTGTTAAGTGACCATTATCAGCAACACGAACTACATTTTCTGTTGTATCAGATGTTAAAGTACCATTCATTACTAGAGTAGGATGGTTTGTTGCTGAAGCACCTTTATCAATTTCTATACCATTATTTGCGCCTGTACCATTTGTACCTAAGTGTAAGTTTATTACTTCAAGTCTACCACCATTTACTAATACACCACCATATTTAAATCCAGCTATTGAAACGTTATCTAAATAAACGGCAGCTCCATCATAAGCTTGTACACCATACTTAGGACCATTCTCTAATTTTATGTTTTTTAAAGTAAGGTTTGCATCAGATAATTGGGCTGTAAACATAGTTTGGTTTCCAGATGTTGATGTCCAGTCACTTGAACCTGTTATTGTATAACCATTACCATCAATTATTAATTCTTTTGCAATAACTATTGGTTTTGTAACTGTTATGTTGTTTTGTATTGATATAGTATCTCCATAATCGGCTTCATTAATTGCATTTATTAAAGTTTCTTCATCAGTAACTGTTCTTGTTTGTGCATTACTCATATTTGGAAAAATTAATGTGATTAAAAGTAATGCGATTAAAAATATGATTGATTTTATTTTGTTTTTCATATTTTCACCTCCTTGCTAAATTTATTTTTGCCAATTTATTTTTTTATTATTACAATTTTTTGATTAAAAAAATCAAAAAAGATAAAAATATGCAGTAAATAAAGTTTTTTTGTCATTTAGTAATTTTTAGTAACAAAAATTTTGAAAGAAAAAATAAATATTGACTTGTGAATATTATTGATGTATAAATATCTTACAAACAATTGATTATGAAATTTAGAGGTAAAAAATGTTAGATATTAATTTTATAAAAAGAAAAAATGAAAATAAAATAATAGGGAAAAAATTTGAATATTATAAAGAAATAACTTCTACACATAAAAAAGCTAAAGAAATTGCTTTGGAAGAAGAAAATAACGGAAAAATTTTAATTGCAGAAACTCAAACTGCAGGAATTGGAACAAAGGGAAGAAGCTGGCATACTGGAGAACGGAAAAAATATAGCAATGACAATTATTTTACAACCAAAATGTAAAATAGATGATTTAAAAAATCTTACTATAGAAATAGCAAATTGCATGCAAAAAACGATTTATGATTTATTTGAAATTAAATTAGATATAAAAGAACCTAATGATCTAATTTTAAATGGCAAGAAGATTTCAGGAATTTTGACAGAGATAAATACAATTGGCGAGAAGATTAATTATTTATTGATTAGTATTGGATTTAATGTAAATGAAGAAGCTTTTGCAGATGAGATAAAAGATATTGCAACTTCTCTAAAAAAAGAATTTGGTAAGGATTTTAGTAGGGAAGAAATAATAGTAAGTTTTGTGAGAATTTTAGAAAAAAAGATGGAGAGTATTATTATATGATATAAATCTAATAGTTGATATCTCATTTTTGACTTTTCCGTAACCTATTCACAAAAAAGAGTTTGTAAAAGGATTCTTTTTTGTTTAAATAATTATTATAAAAACATTGTGCAAGCTTTAATAATATAGAATTTTTACGAATATTAAAATTTAACTTTATACTTTATATATTTATCACACAAATTCAATGTACTTTTATTAGAAATTTTATCTTTTGGAATTAAATACATTTCTAACTTTTCATTTAATACAAATAAAAAGTCAATTTTAGTATCAATTAGAGTTTTATATGTTCTACCTTTTGTTCCACCACAACTTTTAAGAGCTACTTGATAATTGCCATATTTAGTCTTACAGTTTGTTGATTTTACTTGAATTGTTTTTAATATTCCATCTTTTTCTATCACCAAATCATAATCCTGCGTATCATTTAATGGAATTGAAACGACATATCCATTTGTAGTAAAATATGCTATTGCCATACCTAAACCAGAATTTCCTTTTTCTTTATTAGAATTAAATTGCATAAAACTCTCCTTTCAAACTTTTGTTTGACTAATAAGTAAAAATAAAATACAAGTTTCCTTGTATTTTTGGTGGGCAGGGATGGATTCGAACCATCGTACTCAAATGAGAACAGATTTCTTACTACTATAGTTTTCACTACCATTTAAAATGTTTGTAGTCTGGACTTTCTCTTTATCTTTTATTAAAGATACCAGGTATAAAGTCTCTACACTCGAAAATTACTTTTCTAGCTCGGGATTGCCATCAGCTGTAACTGTTAAGGTTTCCCCGAATTAGCCCGGTTATCATCATATAATTACTTATATGAGCTGCAAGTTTAGGTTTTGATTAAACCAAAGACCACAGTCTGCCGCCTTTAGCCACTCGGCCACCTACCCATTTGTCCGTTTGTTTCGGACAATAGCTATTATAATTCAATTAAAACTGTTTGTCAATACAATTTTTAAATTTTAACAAAAAAATTTTATTTATAATTGTAAAGAAAAAAGCTGACAATTGTAACAATAGTATAAATCATAAAATAAAAAAGATAAAATGCTTGACAATAGCAAACAAATGTTTTAAAATGATATAAAAATTATAAAAGGTCGTGATATTATGGAAGAAAATAAAATAACAATGCAAAATGATTTATCTAATGAAGAAATTAAAAGTTTAATATACACGGTAAGAGGAAAACAAGTAATGCTAGATAGTGATGTAGCAATGTTATATCACTATCAAACAAAAAGAATAAATGAAACTATAAGTAGAAATAGAGAAAGATTTCCTGAAAATTTTTGTTTTCAACTAACAGAAGATGAAGTTAAAAAATTAAAAACTCAGTATACGCTTGTAAATTTAAATAATGAAAATAATCTATCACAATTTGTAACGAGTCTAAAGGCTGAAGACATTTCTTTAAGGTCGCAAATTGCGACCTTAGACAAAAATAAAGGTAGAGGTAGACACCGTAAATATTTACCGTATGTGTTTACTGAACAAGGTATAGCAATGTTATCAGGCTTGTTAAAAAATGATATAGCTATTCAAGTAAGTATAAGTATCATGAATGCATTTGTAGAAATGCGAAAATTTTTAATGACTAATGGACAAGTGTTTGAAAGATTAACAAATGTAGAATATAAGTTATTAGAACATGATAAAAAATTTGATGAAGTTTTCAACCAATTACAACAAGAAGAAAATATAAAACAAAAAATATTTTTTCAAGGGCAAATATATGATGCATATAATTTAATAGTAAAACTTATAAAGAAGGCTATCAAAAAACTTCTAATTATAGATAATTATATTGATGATAGTGTTTTAGAAATACTGGCCAAAAAGAATAAGAATGTAGAAGTAGTGATATTAACTTCAAATAAAAGTAATATTCAAAAGTTAGATATTCAAAAATTTAATAAAGAATATCCTGTTTTAAAGGTAGCAAATACGAATAAGTTTCACGATAGGTTTATAGTAATAGATAATAAAGAAATGTATCATCTAGGAGCTTCAATAAAGGATTTAGGCAAAAAGTGTTTTGGAATTAATAAAATAGAAGATATAAAAATTATAGAAAAGATTATTAATTCATAAAAATTGCGAACAGCAACAAATTTTTCAAAAACTCAAAAAAATTCTCAAAATAGCTTGACAAAGCAAAAAAAATAGTGTAAAGTATAATAGCATTACAGAGAAAAGAGGTAGTTATCATGGAAAAGAATGTAGAAATCAGTATGTTAAACCAAATTTATGGAAAACTATTAACAGACAAACAATCTGAGTTCATAGATAACTATTATAATAACGACTTGTCTTTATCAGAAATTGCAGAAAATAACGGAATAACAAGACAAGCAGTTAGAGACAATATAAAGAAAGGGGAGAAAAAGCTTTTCGAATATGAAGAAAAGTTAGCATTTATGAAAAGGACGTTAAAGCAAGAAAAGAAAATCGACAAAGTTTTATCAGAGCTTAGCAAAATTCAAAAAGAATCATCTGATAAAAAAATAGCAAACATATTAGAAAACATAAAAAAAGAATTGAATTGTTTAGTATAGGGGTGAGTGTATGGCTTTTGAAGGATTATCATCAAGATTACAAGAAATAACAAGAAAATTAAGAGGTAAAGCCAGAATTACAGAATCAGACTTAAAAGAAATGCTAAGAGAAGTAAAATTAGCTTTACTAGAAGCAGATGTTAATTATAAGATAGTAAAAGAATTTATTTCAACTATCCAAGAAAAAGCATTAGGTCAAGATGTAATGAAATCTTTAACACCAGGACAACAAGTTGTCAAAATTGTTAAAGATGAGTTAGTAGAATTATTAGGAGGAACAGAGAGCAAAGTACAATTCACACCTAATCCGCCAACGATAATAATGCTAATTGGTTTGCAAGGTTCAGGTAAAACAACAACAGCAGGTAAATTAGCTAACCTTTTTAGAAAACAAGGTAAAAAACCATTACTTGTAGCATGTGATGTATATAGACCAGCCGCTATAAAACAATTGCAAGTTGTAGGAGCACAGCTTAATATACCAGTATTTAGTAATGAACAGTCAAAAGATGTTGTACACATAGCAAAACAAGCAGTAAATGTAGCAATATCAAAATTAAATGATGTAATAATACTAGATACAGCAGGACGTTTGCAAATAGATGAAGAACTAATGAATGAATTAAAAAATTTGAAAGCAAGTATCAAACCACATGAAATTCTATTAGTTGTAGATAGCATGACAGGTCAAGATGCTGTAAATGTTGCAAAATCTTTTAATGAAGAAGTTGGAATAGATGGAGTTGTTTTAACAAAGCTAGATGGTGACACTAGAGGTGGTGCTGCATTATCAGTTAAGAAGATAACAGGAAAGCCAATAAAATTTGCAGCAACAGGAGAAAAACTAAGTGATATAGAAGTATTCCATCCAGACAGAATGGCACAAAGAATTTTAGGAATGGGAGATATCTTATCTGTAATAGAAAAAGCCGAAGAGAATTTTGATTTAGAGCAAGCAGAAAAATTAGAAAAGCAGATGAGAAAAAGAGAATTAGACTTAGATGATTACCTAGCTCAATTAAGACAAGTAAAAAAGATGGGTTCATTTTCATCTTTATTAAAATTAATTCCAGGAATGAATCAAATAAAAGATTTAAAAGTAGATGATAAAGAATTTGTTAAAATAGAAGCTATGATTTGTTCTATGACAAAGCAAGAAAAAAGAAATGTCAAATTATTAAATGGAAGTAGAAGATTAAGAATAGCAAAAGGTAGTGGAACAACAGTACAAGATGTAAACAAATTCATAAAATCATTCGAAATGACACAAAAAATGATGAAACAACTAAAGCAAAACAAAGGTGGCATGAAGAAATTAATGAGCAATATTGACGAAAATGCTTTGAAAAATTTCAAATTTTAATGTAATGCAAATTAAATAAAGTTATTAATTTTTAAAATTTATATAAATTATTTGGTGGTTAAGGAGAATTTCAAAAATCAATTCTTAAAAAGAGGGATTTTTGAGTCCGTCCCCAAAATCCCAGGGAGGTGAATGTAATGGTAAAAATTAGATTACAAAGAGAAGGAAAGAAAAAAGCTCCATTTTATCATATTGTTGTAGCAGATTCTAGAAGCCCAAGAGATGGAAAAATCATCGAACAAATTGGTACATATAACCCAATGACAGAACCAGCTACAATAGTTATAGATAAAGAAAAATTAGAAAAATGGACAAAAAATGGTGCAAAACCAACAGATACAGTTAAAGCATTAATCGAAAAAGTAAAATAATGCTTTATAGGAGGAATTAGAATGAAAGATGTTCTAGAATTAATAATACTTAATTTAGTAGAAGATAAAGATGCAGTAGAAATTAAAGAAACAGATAATGAAAAATCAATACTATTAGAAGTAAAAGTATCAAAAAATGATATGGGAAAAGTTATAGGAAAGCAAGGTAGACTTGCTAAATCAATAAGAACTGTTATAAAATCAATAGCAGGAAAAGAACATAAAAAAGTTATAGTAGAGTTTGTTGAATAATAGGAGTAAAATATGCAGGAATTTTTTGAATTAGGACAAATTGTAAATACTTTTGGTATTAAAGGATTTGTAAAAGTTGTTCCATATACTGAAGATATATCAAGATTTGAAGAGTTAGACAAAGTTTTTTTAGTAAAAAATGATAATAAAACAGAATACGAAATTGAAGAAGTTAAGTATCATAAAAATTTTGTATTAATAAAATTTAAAAACGTTAATACAGCTGAAGATGCTGAAGCTTTAAGAAATTATTATATTCAAGTAAAAAGAGAAACTTTAGGAGAACCAGAAGAAGGAACATATTATATTGCTGATTTATTAGGACTTGAGGTATATTCAGATGATGGAAAAATCTTAGGAATTTTAGACGATATATATAATACTGGAAGTAATGACATATATGTTGTAAAAGAAGAAAATGGAAAGCAAATTTTATTACCTGCAATAAATGATGTTATTAAAGAAATAAATATAACTGATAAAAAAATAGTAGTACATTTAATAAATGGACTTTAATGGAGGAAAAATGCGATTTGATATTTTAACACTTTTTCCTAGTATGTTTGATATTTTAAATGAAAGTATTTTAGGTAGAGCACAAGAAAAGAACTTAATAGATATAAATGTTGTAAATATTAGGGACTTTTCAAAAGATAAGCATAATAAGGTAGATGACACACCTTATGGCGGAGGAGCAGGAATGGTTATGAGAGCAGATGTAGTATATGACTGCTATAATTCTGTTAAAACAGACGATTCCAAAGTAATTTACTTATCACCACAAGGTAAAACTTTAAATCAAGATAAAGTAAAAGAATTATCAAAAGAAAAACATTTAATTTTATTATGCGGTCATTATGAAGGCATTGATCAAAGAGTTATAGAAAAAATAGTTGATGAAGAAATTTCTATTGGTGATTATGTATTAACAGGTGGAGAATTACCAGCAATGGTACTTGTAGATTCTGTTAGTAGATATGTAGAAGGAGTATTAAATAAAGAGTCAATTCAAGAAGAATCTTTTACAAATGACTTATTAGAATATCCTCAATATACAAGGCCAGAAGTATTTTTAGGAGAGAAAGTTCCCGAAGTATTACTTACTGGGCATCATCAAAATATAGAAAAATGGAGAAAAGAACAAGCTATAAAGATAACTCAAAGTAAAAGACCTGACTTAATGGAAAAATATGAAAAGAATTTTAGAAAATAATTGAAGTGCTATTTTAAAAGCACCGCTCAAAAAATAAAAGAAGGAGGTAATTTCTAAAATGGATATTATAAAATCAATTGAACATGAACAACTTAAGAATAAAATACCAGAATTAAAAGTTGGTAATACAGTAAAAGTACATGTAAGAATAAAAGAAGGAAATAAAGAAAGAATCCAAGTTTTTGAAGGAATAATAATTAAAGTACAAGGTGGAGGATTAAACCAAACATTTACAGTAAGAAAAACTTCTTATGGTGTAGGTGTTGAAAAAACTTTCTTAGTTCATTCACCATTAGTAGAAAAAGTAGAATTAGTAAGAGTAGGTAAAGCAAGAAGAGCAAAATTATATTATTTAAGAGACAGAGTTGGTAAAGCTGCTAAGACTAGAGAACAAGTAGGAGCTAGAATTGAAGACAGAGAAGTAGTTTTAAAAGAGGATTTAGCTGAAGAACTACCAGTTGAAGAAAATGTAGCAGAAGAATTACCACTAGAAGAAACTGCTCCAGAAGTAAAAGAAGAAGCTAAAGTAGAAGAAAAAGTTGAAGAAGTTTCTGCTGATAAAGCACCAGAAGAAGCTCCAGCTATAGAAACTGAAAAAGTTGATGTTCAAGAAGTTGTTGATACAGTTAAAGAAGAACCAGTTGAAAAAGTAACAGAAAAAGAAGAAGTTAAAGAAGAAGCAACAGCTGAAGAAGAAAAGAAAGACTAAAAAATTAA
>CAWVFT010000004.1:0-24968 GCA_963928635.1 Bacillota bacterium
TAAGACAGGAACAATAAACTTATTAAATACAGAAACATTAGCAAAACTAGAAATAAATAAAACAGAATTATCAACAATGACAGAAAACACAAATGTAGAAATAAGAGCAATATTACAAAGCAACGATGAAAAATATGACTTATACAAAAATCCAACAATAAGACTAGAATTACCAGAAGTAGTAAAAAGTATAAATATAAATTCAATAAAACTATTATATGCAGAAAACGAAATGGAAGTAGCAAGTCAAGAAATAAATGGAAATATAATAGAATTAGAATTAAGCGGAAAACAAGCAGAATATAAAGATGAAGCAGTAAAAGGGCCAACAATAATAATAAATGCAAACTTAACTTTAGATATGAAAGCAGGAAATAGTACAGAAAAAATAGTATTAAAGTATACAAACGAAAATGCAACAGCATATGAAGGAGGAGAAGGAAGAAAAGAAGTAGAAGTACAAGTAAAATCATATGCAGGGGTAATAACAACAACAGAAATAGCAGAATATGGAATAAATGTAATAAATAATGAAGGAACAAAAACAGGAAAATTAGAAATAAGTGGAGAAGGAGCAACAGCAACATTAAAAGGAACAATAATAAACAACAATGGTGGAACAATAAGAAATGTAAGAGTAATAGGAACATATCCAACAAATGGAGCAGTAGAAGGAAATAATATAAATACAAAAGTAAGTAATGTAACATTAGAAGGAATTGATAATACAAGAGCAAAAATTTACTATACAGAGAATGCAAATGCAACAGAAGAAATAACAAATACAGCAAATGGTTGGGCAACAGAAATAGCAAATGCAAATCTAGTAAAAAAATACATGATAGTAATAGACAAATTAGAAGTACTTGAACAAGTAAACTTTAGCTATAATATGGAAATACCAGAAAACTTAGAATATAACTACACAGCAAAACAAGGATATATAGTAAATTATGCAGATATAAACTCAACAGAGCAAAATCTTAACTTAGACATAATAACATTAGAGACAGGAGCAGGTCCAGTTGTAAATGTTGAATTAAAAGCTTCTAATGGTATTCAAGAAGTAACAGAAGTACCAGAAGGAAGCTATGTAAAATATCAAATTTCAGCTGTAAATGTAGGTTCAGAAATAGTTTCAAATTTACAATTAATAGGACAAGTACCAGAAGGAACAGTTTATGTAGAAGAAAAAACTATACCAGAAGGGTATGAAGGAAATATTACAGACGAAGTAGAGACAGGTATAATAGAATACCCAGACAAAAAAAATGTAGAATATACAATTGAGACATTATCACCAGGAGAAACAGTAACTGGAGAATATATGGTAAAAGTGACAAGTAACTCTGGAACAATACAAAATAATGTAGAAATGAAATACGGAGAAGTAACAAAAGAATCTAATACTATAACTTTAAATGCAGTTAGTGGAAAACTAGATATTGGGTTAACATCAATTCATTCAGGAATTGAAATAGCAGAAGGATACGGATATGGATATAATGTTAATTTAACAAATATTAGTGATGAGACATTAAAAAATGTAGAAGTAAAAGTAAATACAGGAGAGATAGAAGTTATAGACAGTATAGTTACTTTGGTAGATGAAGAAGGAAATTTAGCAAGTGGTATAGATCAAAAGCTAAACGAGAACAATGAAATTGTTATACAAGAATTACAACCTAATTACAATATTTCTATAAAATTTACAATTTTAGCAAAACTAGATAGTATGTCTACAAGCAAAGTAAACTTATATGCAGAAGCAAATGTAGATGACGATTCTAATACATATTATTCTAATGTAAAAGGAACAACAGTTAAAACAATATTGTTAAACATAGATAATACATCAGAAAATAGTGGCTCTTACGTAAAAGAAGGAGACAAAATAACATATAACATAAAAATAACAAATGCAGATCAAAGAGTTGCAGAAAATGTAATTCTAAAAGACGAATTATCACAATATGTTACATTAGAATCAATTAGCAAAGACGGAGTACAATTAACAGAAAATGATTATTATTTAACAAGTAATTTAGATAATAAAGCAACAATAATAAATACAAATCCTACAGTATTAGAGGTAGGAAAAACTGTAAACTATCAAATTGTAGTAAAAATTGACCAAGATGTAGAAATAGATGGGGCTACAGAATTAATAAATACAGCGGAAGTATATGATGCATCTTTACAAATAGATGAAGCAAGTGTAACTCACATATTACAACCATCAACTGAAAATTCAGATAATCCAGGCGACCCTACTAATCCAGATAATCCAAATAATCCAGATGACCCAAATAGCCCAAGCCAAGAAACAAGAATAATATCTGGTACAGCATGGTTAGACTCAAATGAAAATGGACAAAAAGATGAAGAAGAAACAGCACTTTCTGGAATTTTAGTAAGAATATTAAACACAGAGACAAATGAATTCCTAAAAGATGCAAACGGAAATGACATAACAGCAACAACAAACAATAATGGATTCTACAGCATAGGAAATATACCACAAGGACAATATATAGTTATATTCGAATATGATACAGACAAATATATGCTTACTGATTATGAAAAAGAAGGAGTAGATATAAAATACACTTCAAAGGCAATAAGTCAGGAACTAACAATAAATGGAGAAACAAAAACAGTAGGAGGAACAGAAATATTACAACTTGCAGATGCAAACATAGCTAATATAAACATAGGACTAAAAGAAGCAAAAATATTTGATTTAAAACTAGATAAATATGTAAGCAGAATAGTTACACAAAATAGTAGTGGTACAACAACAACTAATTTTGAAGATGCAACACTTGCAAAAGCAGAAATAGATGCAAAATTAATAAATGGTACAAATATAGTAGTAGAATATACTATAGTAGTAACAAACGAAGGAGAAGTACCAGCATATGTAAGAAAAATAGTAGACTATGTGTCAACAGAATATACATTTAGTTCAGAATTAAATACAGACTGGTATGAACAAGATGGAAAACTATATAATACAAGCTTATCAAATGAAAAAATAGAACCAGGAGAAGCAAAAGAAATAACATTAATATTAACAAAGAAAATGTCAGAAAATAATACAGGATTAATAAGCAATACAGCAGAAATAGCAGAAAGCTATAATGAACAAGGATTAAAAGACAAAGATTCAACAGAAAACAACAATGTTACAGGAGAAGATGATTTAGGAAAAGCAGATGTAATTATAAGTATTAAAACAGGGCAAGTAGTATCAACAATAGGAATCATATTAGCATCTATTGCAGTAATAGGATTAGGTGCATATATAGTAATAAGAATGCTTATAAAGAGAGGTAAAATCTAAGAAAGGAGGTTAAAAAATGAGTAGTAAGATTAAAAATATATTTTATATAATATTAATGATAATGATAATGGGATTAATTTCATTAATCCCTAGTCAAACAAAAGCAGTAAGTGTTGAAGAGACAATGCAATTATTAACTAATATATCAAATTCACATGCCCCATATAGTGGAACAGTTCCATTACGTTTTGGTATTTTGCAACAAAGACATGATTTATACTGTTTAGGTTATGAAGTAAATTTTCATGATTGGCAAATATATAGAAATGCTAAATATATAAGAATTACAGGAAATACAGCTACAGATTATACATCAGGTGTAGCAGGGACATCAGTAACACATGTTAATAATGGAATATTAGCTTATATAATATCTACTAATGGTGGATATGGATATGCTCCAGGAGTAATGGAAAACTTGGGTCAATTTTCTGAAACACAAAGTTCAATATATAAATTTATTAATACTTGGTTTGCAACAGCAGGAAATAGCTTTGGTTTAGGCGGATGGGGGCATCCAAATAATAATGCGTTTACTAATAATTCATACAATATATATAATCAAGCAGTACAATATGCAAATTCTATAGGAAATAGTATTTCTAATTCAGAAGTTGTAGCAAATGATACTACAAATAAAGATAATATAAAAATAGAATATTATACTGAAAATGGGGTACCAAATGTAAAAGTAGGACCATTTAACTGGACATTTACAGGAAGATTAAATTCTGTTAAATTAACAGGAAATAATGGAGCACAACCAGAATTAAAAATATTCGGACCAGATGGAACAACTCAAATTGATGCATCAAAAATAGAATCAGGAAGAAACTTCTATGTAGCATTTAGAGCAGATACAGGAATGACATCAATATCAAGATTAGAAGGTTCAGGAACAAATGCTAGTTCAGGAATTATAACAGCAGAACTATGGTTCTTAGAAAATATATATAATGATACACAAAATGTAATGCTAACAAATTACAGCAAAGAACAACCTAAGCCTTATACAATTGTAACAGAAACTATACCATTAACAATAGATTTTTCTGTAATAAAAGTAGATGAATATAATCAAACAATACGTTTACCAAATGTAGGTTTTAAATTTTATAACAAAGATACAGGGAAATATGTTCAATTTACTTTTAATGATAGTGGAGAAGTAACACAAATAAATTATGTTGATAATATAGAATCTGCAACAGAGCTTTCAACAGATCAAAATGGTAGAATAGAACTTAAAGGAGTTTTAGCAGGAACATATATAGCATATGAAACTAAAAACCCTAATTATGGATATGTAGTAGATTCTAATGGAAAAGAGATAATACCATCAAATGCAGAAGAATTGGTATTAACTAATAAACCAGAGTATGTAAAACTTTCAGGAATAGTATGGTTAGACAAACAGTCAGAAAAAATGTCTATAAGAAATGACTTATATAGATTAGACGAGAATGATAATCAAGATATTCTTATGGAAGGAATAAAAGTAACATTAAAGGATAAAAGAACAGGAGCAATTGTTACAGAGAAAATAGAAGGATTAGCAGATGACCAAATAATTGTAAATCCTACATATACAGATTCAGAAGGAAATTATCATTTTGACTATGTTTCTTCAGATGACTTATCAAATTATTATGTGGAATTTGAATATGATGGAATGATATATCAAAATGTAACACCACATTTAGATAGTGTAGAAAAAGGCTCAAAAGCAACTGAACCTGATAGACAAGGATTTAACAATAATAATTCAACAATAGAAAGAGGAAATGCAGAGTTACAAGCTGTTGCAAAAGATGCTCAAGGAAATGAACATGGAAGAATAAACTACATAGCAACAGCAGATAGCACAGATTTAAAGAGAATATTGCAGATGTCTAGCACAGAAAATTGTTCAATAATAGCAACAACAGATTCAGCAGGATATGTTATAGATTTAGAAACAAGAGATACAAATAACGAAATAAAACATATCAATTTGGGATTGTATCAGAGACTACAAGCAGATTTATCTATACGTTCAGAAATAGCAAAAATAACAGCAGAAATTAATGGTTATGGACATGTATATAATTATATGATAGGGGAAAATGCACTAGGAAATCAAAGCATAACGGATTGGAACCTAGGTATTAGAAGCTATAACAATTATAAAAATGCATATGAAAGACCAGTATATAAAGCAGATGCAGAATATACAACTAAAGATAAATCTCAAGAATTAAGAATGTCAATGACATATGAAATAACTGTAATGAACGAGAGTCAGTTATATTCGAAAGTAAATCAAATAGTAAGTTACTTTAATAATAAATACACAATAAATGCAATAGGAACAGAGATAAGCGAAAAAGGAGTTGTAGGAGGAGCAGTATTATCAAATAACAGCTATAGTGTAGAATCATATAATGAACAATTTAACAAATTAGTAATAAACACAGGAGCATTAAACGAAATAATTAATCCACCAACAGCCCCAGCAGAAGAAGGTGAAGAAAAAGTAACAGTACAAAAAATATATGTACAATTCAATTTATCAAGACAAGCAATAGCAGATATGTTAAATGAAGGTGAACAAAGAGACAAAACATTAGATTTTGTTTCAGAAATAGCATCATATACTTCATATTCAGATAGAAACGGAACATTATATGCAGCATATGATTTGGACTCAGTACCAAATAATGCAACATTAAATAATGAATCAACATATGAAGATGATACAGAAAAAGCATCACCAATAGCATTAACAATTGCAGAACCTAGACAAATAGAAGGTATAATATTTGAAGACAAACAAATAGAAAATGATCAAAACACAGCAGAAGGAAACGGAATGTTCGATGAAACAAGTGAAACGAAATTAAATGGAGTAACAGTAGAATTAATAGATGCAAATGGAAATATAGCATCATATACGGATGAAAATGGACAACTAAAAACACCTGAAATTAACGTATCCGAGGGACATTATACAATTAGAGGATTTATACCAGGAGAATATCAAGTAAGATTTACTTGGGGAGAAGGAACAGAAAGAATAATCAAAGAGCGTGGACATAATAAAGGAGTAGAAGATATAACAGTAGAAAACTACAAATCAACAGTAATGGATTATAATATTTACAATTCAGAGAATCAAAACAGAAAATATTATATGGATGATAGTATTACAAATGGTAGGTCACAAGCAATAGATGATACAGCAATAAGAAGCACAATAGACAGTAAATTACAAACATATAACTATGCTTATAAACCAGAAACTACAAAAATAACATCATCAACATTACCAATGAGTTATGGAGTAGAATATGACGCAGATGAATTAACAAATGTTATATTAGAAGGAGAGACAATAAGATTTTCAGCAGACAATATGAACTTTGGTATAATAAGAAGAGCAGAACAAAAAATGCAATTAGATAAAACAGTAAGCCATTTTAAATTTACTTTACCAACAGGACAAGTATTAATAGATGCAACTATAGACGAAAATGGAAATTCAAGAGGAGAAACAAAATATTTAATATGCATGAAAGGTGTATGGGTAAGAGCAGAAATTGATGAAAACTTAATTCAAGGTTCACAATTAGATATAACATATACACTTAAGGCTACAAATGTAGGACAAGCAGATTTCTTAGACAGCACATACGGATATTACAGATTTGGAGAAACATATTATAATGCAGTAGGTCAAGAACAAAAAGATAAAGATATAATAACATCAAGTCCAGCACTAATAGTAGATTATCTAGACGAAGCATTACAATATAACCAAGCAAGTAAAATAAACATTGATAACGAATGGCAACTTGTAACTTTAAGTAGCGAAGAAGGTTCAGAGCAAACAAATAAAGAACAACTAGATATAGGAACATTAGAAAATGTATTAACACATAGATATACTGATAGCGAAGGAAATGAAACAACACTAGGAAATTACACAATTTATAAAACAGCACATTTAGCAAATAGTAATTTAAAACCAAAATATTCAAGAAATGATGCTGGAGAATCAGCAACAGTACAAATGCAAGTAGGTCAAAACTTAACTTCAGGTACAGATGCTCCTACAGAAAACCAGGCAGAAATAATACTTATAACAAAACCAGGTGGTGGAAGAACAACAAACACACCAGGTAACTATGTACCAAATAAAGAAAAACAAGAAATAGACGATTCAACATCAGAACAAGTAGTAGTAACATCAAATACTGGTGGAAACATGAACTTTATATTACCAATAACAATAGGAGTTCTAGCTTGTGTAATTTTAGGTACAGGAACATTCTTAATAAAAACAAAAGTATTAAAGAATAAAAATGGTTAATTAGGGACAGGTACCAATAGACCAAAAATGGTTAATCTGGGACAGGTCTCGGCATTACGTAAACATAAAGCGTAAAAGTATATTAAAAAAGAATATATTTCTGAAAGCTTCAGTGATATAGAAAAGAAAAAGGCATTAGTTAAAACTTAGCTGATGTCTTTTTCTTTTTCACGCTGACTTGGATAATGATTTTAAATAGACTAGAATAAAATAACTTTAAAACCATTATCCAGTAATGTTTGGCAAAATTGAACTAAAAATATACTTGCGTTTTTGTATAACATATAATATAATTAGACTCGTATAAACAAAATTTTTATTTAATTTGATAGATAATGAGATAAAAATAAATTATGTATCACAAAATGTAAAAAACTTTTTTAAAAATGATTACCAAAAAAGACAAAAAATTCATAGGACAAGTAGTAAAATACACCTAAAAGATTACTATAAAGGGCAATAAATATGTAATCAAAAAAGTTTAAGAGGTGGTAAGGATGTTTCAAAATATAAATGAAAATACAATAGATACAAGAGAATATGAAAGAGAAGACAAAAAAAGAAAAAAGCTAAATATCTTTTCAAATGTTTTTTCCGTAAGGTATATACCAATTTATATTATATCTTTAATGATATCAATGGTAGGAATTAATGATGAATTTGCACCATTTGGAATAAGTGTTGTAGCGGCAGGATTAGGAAATTCTATACCAATATTAGGAATATTAATATCTGGATTAATAGGATATGCTATTAAATCTGGAGTAGAAGGGGCATTAACATATTTATTAACATCACTTGTATTAATTGCATCAATATTTGTAATAAGACCAAAATACAATGAAGAAGAAAGAAATGAAAAAATAAAACTTGCTAAAAATGTATTTATATCAACATTATTAATACAAATAGTAAAGATAGGGTTAACAGGCTTTACAATATATGATGTACTATATAGTATATCTTTTGCAATGATAGCAATAGTATTTTATAAAATATTTGTAAACTCAATTAATGTAATACAAGATTTTACAGAAAAAAGAGCATTTTCTATAGAAGAAGTATTAGGTGCAAGTTTAATATTAGCAATAGCAGTGAGTGCATTTGGAGATTTTAATATATTAGGATTTTCAATAAGAAACATCTTAAGTATATTAATAGTATTAGTATTAGGTTGGAAAAATGGAGTATTAGTAGGAACAACCGCAGGTGTAACAATAGGTGTTACAATAGGAGTAATAACATCATCAGATCCAGTTACAGTTGCAGCATATGCAATATCAGGAATGGTTGCAGGTATATTAAATAGATTTGGAAGAATAGGTGTAGTTGTTGGGTTTTGCCTAGGAAATGTAGTATTAGCATATGTTTCTAACGGATATACAGTAGAGTTAATTCATTTTAAGGAAATATTAATAGCTTCAATTGGATTACTTGCTGTGCCTAAAACAATGAAAATAGATATCGAAGAATTTTCTGAAGGCTCTAAGCTATTACCAATATTTCCAGCAAGAGCATTAAATAGAAGTAAAGAAGCGGTAGAAAATTTAAATGGTGTATCAGAGACAGTAAAACAAATGGCAAATAGTTATAAAGAAGAAGGAACGCAGGTAAGTGAGGAACTT
Source organism: Bacillota bacterium (assembly GCA_963928635.1). Classification (GTDB taxonomy): domain Bacteria; phylum Bacillota; class Clostridia; order TANB77; family CAG-508; genus CAG-269. The sequence goes on from CAWVFT010000004.1 coordinate 9,323, forward strand.
GAAAAAGAAAATAATAAACAAATATTCATATCAGAATTATTAGATAATCTGTCAGGATATGAAAATAATATGTTATATGACGACTTATCAGATGTTGATGGTAATATAGTAAATATGATTTTTGAAGTTTTAATTGACAAACAAGAAATAACAAGAGAAGACTTGCTTCAAATATTTGCAAAATGCAATAGCTATATAGTAGGATTTGACGATAAAAAAATAAGCCAATATTTGGAAGAAAATATAATACAGATGATTAGAGTTATAAATATGTCATATAAAATAAGTAAGTCTAATTTTGTATGGATGAAAAGGCTTAAAGAAAATAAGAAGAATATGAAAACACAGCTAGACGGACTATCAAAAGCAATATCTAATATAGCACAAAACATAGAAAAAGATATTAAAGAAGAAGAAAAATTTGAAAAAGAAAAGAAAGAAATTATAGAATTATTAAAGCAAAAGGATATAGAAGTAAAAGAAGTATCTATAAAACAGAAAGATAGATTTTTAGTTGAAATATATTTTGCAAATCCAATTACAAATAATTATAATATAATGGAAAAAATACTAACAGAGGTATTAAAAGAAAAAATAGTTATAAATGAAGATGCATCTGTCGGAAATAAGCTAAGTTTTTTATCTGATGATAAATATGCAATGGCAATTGGAATAGCTACGGCTAATAAAAACAAAAGCGAGATATCAGGGGATAATATATTAAAGATAAGATTAAAAGACGGAAAATATTTAGTAGCTTTAAGTGATGGAATGGGTGCAGGAAAAGAAGCAAACGAAAGTAGTTCTAAAGCACTAAGTATGCTAGAGAATCTATTATTATCAGGATTCGATAAGGAAAACTCAATAGAATTAATAAATACAAGTTTAATGAACCAAAATGAAGAATCTTTTGCAACACTTGATATAGCAATAGTAGATTTATATAAAGGAAATATTGAATTTGTAAAAAGTGGAGCTTGTCCAACATATATAAAAAATAAAAATAAAGTACAGATATTGAAAGCAAACTCATTACCAACAGGAATAGTAAATGAATCTAATCTTCAAATAATGGACAAAGATATACAAAATGGGGATATGATGCTAGTATGTTCAGATGGAATATTAGACTCAAATGTTGAATACAAGAATAAAGAATTATGGATTAAATACTTGTTAGAAGATATAGAAACTACAAATACTAGAAAGGTTGCAGATTTAGTGTTAAACGAAGCAATTGACAATAATTATGGTACTATAAAAGACGATATGAGTGTAATAGTATGCAAATTTTTGGAATGTTAAAAGATAACAAAAAGGGAATATTTAAGAAAACTTAGATATTTCTTTTTTAAAATTAAGAGTATAAACTTATTATTGAAAATATGCATAAAATATGTTATATTATTATATATAAGATGAGAAGTGGAAGTGATTAATATGCCAAACAATATCAGAAATATAATAAATGAATTTGTTGAAGAAGTAAGAAAAATATTAGGCAATAGAGTTAAAAAAATATTGTTATATGGTTCATATGCAAGAGGAGATTACAATAAAAATTCCGATATAGATATTATGATTTTAACTGATTTAAATGAAAAAGAGATAGAAGAATATAGAGATATGATAAGTGATATTGTTTTTGAAATTCAATTAGAAAAAGATGTATATATATCTCCAATAATTAAAAATATAGATAAATACAGTAAAAAAGCGGAATTTGTACCGTTTTATATAAATGTAAAAAAAGAAGGAGTAGAGATTTAATGGGAGAAAATAAGAACTCAATTGCTTTTGCTAAATATAGATTAGAGAGAGCTAAAGAAACTTTGAAAAGTTCTATATTGCTATATGAAAATAAGGATTTAGCGGGAGCTATTAATAGAGCATATTATAGTATATTTTATGCAATACGAGCAGTACTTGCAGTTGAAAGTATGGATTTTAAAAGACATAAAGATGTAATTGCATATTTTAATAAAAACTATATTAAGACAGAAAAATTTCCTAGAAAAATAGGAAGTAAAATTGCACAAGCACAAACTATTAGAGAAGATAGTGATTATGATGATGAATATGTTCCATCAATAGATAAAACGAGTCAACAAATAGAAACAGCTAAAGAATTAATAGGGTTAGTAGAAGAATATTTGAAGAAATTTTAAAATCTGATATATTAAAAATCAAAGATTAAGTAAGTAGGAGGGCTTATATGAGCAGAGCAAGAGGTAGAAGATATGAAAAAGAACCAAAATTAAACATTAAAAAAGTAATTGCGGTAATATTAGCAATTATAGTAATAGTAATGTTTGTAATAATAATTAAAAATATAATATTAGGAAATGACGAAAACACAAAAATAAGTAGTTTAAGTTATTTTGCATCATTTCAAGATGATAAATGGGGAGTTATAGATTCAAATGGAAAGGATGTTATATCTCCATCATATGTAGAAATGATAGTAATCCCAAATTCTAAAAAAGATGTATTTATAGTAACTTATGATGTTGACTATAATGCCGGTACATACAATACAAAAGCACTAAATTCAAAAAATGAAGAGATATTTACAGAATATGATCAAATAGAAACAATACAAAATCAAGACGAAAATAATAATTTATGGTATGAAGAAAATGTATTGAGAGTGCAAAAAGAAGGAAAATATGGATTAATAAACCTAGAAGGGAAAATATTACAAGATTTCCAATATGATGAAATTATTGCTGTTCCTGGGATAAAAAATGCTTATAAAATAAAAAAAGACACCTTATACGGAATAGTAGATAATCAAGGAAAAATGATTATAGAGCCTAAATATTCCGAAATTACAAACTTAGGCAAAGATAATTTATCTGGATACATAGTAAAAAATGCAGAAGGTAAATATGGAATAGTTGATTACACATCATCACCTGTATTAGAAACGAAATATGATAGTATAGAGAAAATATATGGAAACGACTTATATGTAGTAACAGAAAACGGAAGCAAAAAATTAATAAATAAAGACGGAACAGATGTATTAACACAAGGATTTGACAATATAAAAGAAATATTAACTAATAAGGATAATGGAATTATATTCGAAAAATCAGGTAAATATGGTGTGATGAAACTAGATGGAACAATAACAGTAGAACCAAAATATGAAGAGCTAAAAGAAGCAAAATCAGGATACTTAATAGCAAAATTAAACGGAAAATATGGAGTAGTAGATTTAAGTTTATCAGAAAAAATACCTTTCAATTATACTAATATTGAATATAACAAAAGTGCAGATATATACATAGCAGAAGGAGAAAACTATAATAACACACTATTTAATACAAACTTTGAGCCAAAAGTAGAAGGAATAATGCTAGAACTAAATATAGAACAAGGATATATAAAAATATCTGTTAGTGAAGAGACAAAATATTATAACTTTAGATTTGAAGAAGAAACAGACAAAGATATACTACCAGCAAATACATTATATTTAGACAAAAAAGATGGTAAATATGGATTTATAAATAAAGATGGAGAAGTTATAGTTGACTATATTTATGATGATGCAACAGAGCAAAATGCATATGGATATGCTGGAATAAAAAAAGATGGAAAATGGGGAAGTATAGATAGTACAGGAAAAATAGTACAAGAACCAATATATAATTTAGATGATTACATATTAGTAGATTTTATAGGAACATGGCATTTAGGAAAAGATATAAATATGAATTACTATAACAAAGAATAGGGACTTAGGGACGTATCTTAAAATCCCTAAAAGAAGGGATTTTTGGGACAGACCTCGTAAGAAAGATGCTTTGCTAAGTAATTCTTTGTAGCAGATATAGTTATGCTAGATGGAAAACTGATGATTAGGGAAAGGTTTGAAGTTTATATGAAAATTGAATGTGGCACAGATATAATAGAAATAAGTAGAATAAAAGAAAGTATAGAAGAAGCTGGAGAAAGGTTTTTAAATAGAGTTTATACAGAAAAAGAGATACAATATTGCGAAAGTAAGAAAAATCAAAAATTTCAGCATTATGCGGCTAGATTTGCAGCAAAAGAAGCAACTTTTAAAGCTATTTCTTTATTATTAGAGGACAAATATTCAATTTGCTGGAAAGATATAGAGATTACTAATGACTCAGCAGGAAAGCCAACAGTAAATATTTTGGGAGTAGACACAAAAAGAATTGAAAGTTTAAGTATAAGTATTTCACATTGTAAAGAATATGCTACTGCTAACGTAGTAGCAGTAATAGCCTCTTTTTCTTGATATGATATGTAAAACTAAAGCAGGGGGTGTAATTGTGAATTTATTTGATAGCCATTGTCACCTTGACGACGATAAATTTGATGATAAACGAGATGAAATAATTAAAGATATTTTACTAGGAATTAAAGGATGTATTACTGCAGGATATAGTTTAGAAGCTTCAAAAAAGGCAGTAGAAATTTCAAAAAAATATAAAAATATATATTCAATTTGCGGAATTTCACCTAATGATATTCCACAAACAGAGCAAGAATTGTGGAAAGATATTGACGAAATTTATAAATTAGTGCAAGAAAATATCGAGAGTAAAAAAATAGTAGCAATTGGAGAAATTGGTTTAGATTATTATTGGGAAAAAGATTTAAGTAGAAGAGAGTTTCAAAAACAAGCTTTTAAGAAACAAATAGAAATAGCAAATAAATTAAATTTACCAATTGTAATACATACAAGAGAAGCCGTAAATGATACGTTAGAAATATTGAAAAACAATGAAGTAAAAAGAAAAGGCGTTTTTCATTGTTGTCCATTAAATCGAGAGTTAGTAAAAGAAGCATTAAAATTAGGATATTATATATCATTGGCAGGACCAGTTACTTTTAAAAATTCTAAAAACGCGGAAAAGATTATTGATATTGTTCCAAATGATAGAATTCTAATAGAAACAGATAGTCCATATTTAGCTCCAGAACCAGTAAGAGGAACAGTGAATAATCCTAAAAATGTAAAATATGTTGCAATGAAAATTGCAGAAGTAAAAAAATTAACTTTAGAAGAAGTAGCAAATATGACATATGAAAATGTAAAAGAATGTTTTGGCTTTAGTAAAATTCCAGTTCAAGATTGAAAATATTAACGCTCCCGAATATAATAATTTATTAATTTTTCCATTTTCCCCATTCTAAAAATTCTAACAAAAGTTTTTCAAACTTTTGAGAATTTTTGAACGGTTCCCACCGCTTTGCAGAATTAATAAATTATTACATTCTCGCGCTATTTAAAATTCAATTATGTTGAACTGGAATTTTTTACTAAATTTTACTAAAATTTGTCCAATTTGATATATTCTTATTGAATGTTTCTTAAAGCCTCAATTCTTGCTTCTGTACTAGGATGTGTTGACCATATGCTAGATTTTTTCTTTTTGCCTTTATCTCCATCTTTTCTAAAAGGGCTTACAATATACATATTTGCAGTAGCAGAGTTAGCAGTTTGTAATTCATTTGGGTCACTATCTAATTTTTGTAAAGCAGAAATTAATCCATCGGGATTACGAGTAAGTTCAACTGCTGTAGAATCTGCTAAAAATTCTCTTTTCCTAGATAAAGCTAATTGCATTAATGTACCAAATATAGGTGATAAAATTAATAGTACAAGACCAATAATCATTAAGATTCCATTACCTTTACTGTCACTATCTCTATCTCTGGCACCACCCCAGAAAATTACTCTAGAAACTATATCTGCTAGCATAACAATAAATCCAACTAAAATTGATACAACAGCACTAACTAATATATCATAATTTTTTATATGGCTTACTTCATGTGCTAAAACACCTTCTAATTCATAATAATCTAATTTTTCTAATAATCCAGTTGTAACGCAAACTACAGCATGTTCAGGATTTCTACCTGTTGCAAAAGCATTTGGTTGAGCGTCTTCTACTACATATAAGTCAGGTTTTTTTGGTAAATCCGCTGTTATCATCAATGAATCTAATATATTTACAAGTTTTTGATCTTCTTCTTTTGTTGCAGGTCTTGCTTTGCATGATGCTAAAACTATCTTATCGCTATAATAGTAAGAACCCCAGGCTGTTGCTATTGAAAATGTTAGTGCTATAACAATTGAAAAAGCTCCTAAATCTAATGCATTACAAACATAATAAATTATTAATGTTACAGCTAAAATAAATATGCCTATAATTATACCTGATTCTATTTTATTTTTTCTAATGTCTTTAAACATTTCAAATTCCTTCCTTTAATTTATTGTATTTTATATTTTAATTTTGTATTTTATTTGTAGTTTTTTAATCAAAATTTTAATTATTTTTAACATTAGTATATCTTAATTTTAAAAAAATATAGAATTAAAAATTCAATTTTAAGATTTGAACTTTAATTCTATATTAAAGTTTTAAGCATTTTTCCCAAAATCTACTTTAACATTCTTTTTAACTTCTTCATTTTCAACTTCGAATAATTCACGTTCTTTAAAGTTAAAGATGCTTGCGATTATGTTTGAAGGGAAAATTTGTAATTTTTCATTGTACCTAGTAGCAGTATCATTATAGAATTGTCTTGAAAAAGAAATCTTATTTTCTGTGTTTCTTAATTCTTCAGATAATTCAGAGAAGTTTTGACTAGCTTTTAAATCTGGATAGTTTTCAGAAACAGCCATAATTGTTTTTAAAGCGTCTGATAATTGATTATCCAAAGTAGCTTTTTCATTTACTGTGCTTGCTCCAGCCCATGCTGTTCTTAAGTCAGCTATTTTTGTAAATGTTTCAGATTCATGACTCATGTAACCTTTAACTGTTTCAACAAAATTAGGGATTAAATCAAATCTTCTTTGTAATTGTACATCAATTTGGCTCCATGCATTGTCTACTCTGATTCTTGCAGAAACTAAACTGTTATACATTGCAATTACAGCAATTATAAGAACTACTACTATTGCTAATATAATCCAACCTATCATTTTTATCCTCCTTTAATTCATATTATTTATATTATAATACCATATTGTTGTTTATATTACAACGGTTTTGTGTATTTTGTGTGAATTAAATAAAAAAAATACGAAAAATACAAAAAAAGTAATAATTATAAATTATAGATAATATAATAAAATATAAGAATTATTTTTATTTATAAAAAATGAAACTAAATCTACTTTTATACAAGCTATATTCATAAATTGTAGATAAGTTAACAATAAAATAAGTAATCTTAAGTAAACAAAATCTTCTAGGGAACAAAGGGTTTGAATGAAAATTTGACAAAAAAATGAAAATATTGTATAATATAAAGTGTGTTACCGAAAGAAACAAAAATTTAAAACAATTGAATTCTAGAGTCATTAAAGCTTATAGCAAATAATAATGAGAAAAAATGTAAAAGAGTACAATTATTTTAATTTGTTGTTAACTTTGAGGGAGGTTTGAGATTAAAATGAAAAATGAAGAAAAAGCTTCGTTTTCAATAATAAAAATAATATGTGTAAGCATCATTTTAATACTAATTTCAGGAATTAGTGTTATGGCAATAGGAACAAACTTTAATGATGTAACAATAGTTCTACAAAATGGATATGAACTAGAGACAATGACTTCTAAAACAACTGTATCTGATATATTAGAAGAAAACAGTATAGTTCTAGAAGAGAATCAAAAAACAATTCCAGAGCTAAATGAAGAAGTAGCAGAAGGAACAGTTATAAAAATAGTAGATAAATCATATAACGAAATACAAATTGCAAATGTATCTGAAAATGGTGTACAAACAACACTAGACGAGTTATTAAAAAACTATGCACCAATTACAGAAAAAATTGTTACAGAACAAGTAGCAATACCATTTGAAACAGTTACAAAAAATACAGCTGGATCATCTACAAATACAACAAATAAAGTATTACAAGAAGGAAAAGATGGAATAAAAGAGGTAACATATAAAATAAAATATCAAAATAATGTAGAAATTGAAAAAACTGTATTAGAAGAAAAAGTTGTAAAAGAACCAGTAAATAAAATAGTACAAGTTAATAAAAAAGTAACATCAAGAGGTTCTACAACATCAAGAAGTGTAACACCAAGTAAAACACCAGTAACAAATGGAACAATTTATAAAATAACTGCATATTGTCCTTGTGTAAAATGTTGTGGTAAATCAAATGGTATAACAGCATCAGGAACAAAAGCAACAGCAGGAAGAACAATTGCAGCATCAAGTAAATTTGCAATGGGTACAAAATTAAACATAAACGGACATGTTTATACTGTCGAAGATAGAGGCGGAGCTATAAAAGGTAATAAAATAGACATATTTGTAAATACACACGCAGAAGCTTTACAATGGGGAGTAAGATACTTACCAGTAAGTGTGGTTAACTAAAAAATGACAAAAAGGACGGGGCAAAATGGCAATTTTTTGAAAATTCCATTTTGTCTCTTTTTTTGTTAATAACTGTTACAGTTTAGTACCTTTGAAAATATTTGCATTCTCGTGCTATTTATGTTTTGATTTACTGAACTGTAATAATACATCTAAAACTACAAACATTATACTTGAAATTATAATAATTTGTGGTATAATAAAATAAGAATATAATAAACTAATTAGAAAAAAGAAAGGAAAAATAAAATGAATAAGTTTATAGACAGAACAGAAGAATTAGAATTTTTAAATAAAGAATATGAAAAAAATGGAAGTTCATTAGTTGTTTTATATGGAAGAAGAAGGATAGGAAAAACAGCTTTAATAAAAGAGTTTGGAAAGAACAAAAATATGATATATTTTTTAGCGACAGAGGAAACTGAATCACAAAATATTGAAAGTTTTAAAAAACTTATAGCAGTGAATTTAAGAAATGAATTATTAGAGAAATCTAAAATAGATAATTGGGAGACTTTATTTGAGGTTATAATAAATACAAAAAGTAAAACAAAAAAAATAATAGTAATAGATGAATTTCAATATTTAGGCAAAATAAATTCAGCTTTCCCATCAAAATTTCAGAAAATATGGGACGAATTATTAAAAGATGAAAATATAATGGTAATATTATGTGGTTCATTAATAAATATGATGGAATCTCAAACATTAAACTATAATAGCCCATTATATGGAAGAAGAACAGGTCAAATAAAGTTAAAGCAGATAGCATTTAGACATTATGCAGAATTTTTCGAAGATAAATTAACAGAAAAAGAATTAATAGAAAGATATGCTATAACTGGCGGAGTTCCTAAATATATAGAAAACTTTACTAAAAAGACAAATATATTTGACAGTATAAAGCAAAATATAGTAAATAAACAGAGTTACCTATATGAAGAACCATATTTTTTATTACAAAATGAAGTGACTGAAATAGGAAATTATTTTTCAATAATAAAATCAATTGCAGGAGGAAACAGAAAATTAGGAAATATAGCTACAAATTTATCTGTAAGTCCAACTAGTTTATCTAAGTATTTACAGACACTAGTAAATTTAGATATTTTAGAAAGGGAAGTTCCAGTTACTGAACTAAATCAAGAAAAAAGCAAAAAAGGGCAATACAAAATAAAGGATAATTTTATAAATTTTTGGTTTCAATTTATTTACCCTAATAGATCTTTTATAGAAGTCGGACAGGAAGATTTTGTTTTAAATAAGATAAAAGCAAATTTTATGGATAATAATGTTTCTTATGTGTATGAAGATATTTGTAGAGAAAGAATGTGGGATTTAAATAAAAACACAAAACTAGGTATAAAATTTGATAAATTAGGCAGATGGTGGAATAAAAGTGAAGAAATAGATATAGTAGGCATAGATGCAGAAGGAGAAGATATAATATTTGGCGAATGTAAGTATTATACTAACAAACTAATGGATGTAGATGTATTTTATAATTTGCTAAAAAAATCTAAATATGTTGAATGGAAAAATGATAAACGAAATGAGAGATTTGTTTTATTTTCTATAAATGGATATACTAAAAAATTGAAAGAATTAGCCGAAAGTAGAAAAGATTTAATTTTAGCCTAGTATTGATAATATGGCGAGAATATAGTAAAATATTGATTAAATTATTAAGAAAAAATATAGTATATTTTCAACTAATTTATTAAAAAAGGAATGTTGTAAAATGAAATTAATATCATGGAATGTAAATGGAATAAGAGCATGTGTAAATAAAGGGTTTAAAGATTTTTTTAAAGAAGCAGATGCTGATATATTTTGCATACAGGAGACAAAATGTCAAGAAGGGCAAATCGATTTAGAATTTGAAGGATACAAAAGTTATTGGAATAGTGCAGAAAGGAAAGGATATTCAGGAACAGCAATATTTACAAAAAAAGAACCAGAAAAAGTTTTTTATGGAATAGGAATAGACGAACACGATAAAGAGGGAAGAGTGATAACCTTAGAATTTGATAAATATTATGTTGTAACAATATATACGCCAAATGCTAAAAGAGAACTAGAAAGATTAGATTATAGACAAATTTGGGAAGATGAAATTAGAAAATATCTTTTAGCTCTAAGTAAGAAAAAGCCAGTTATAATGTGTGGAGATCTAAATGTAGCACATGAAGAAATTGACCTAAAAAATCCTAAAACTAATAAAGGCAATGCAGGGTTTACAGACGAAGAAAGAGCAAAAATGACTGAACTTTTAAATGCAGGATTTGTAGATACTTTTAGATATTTATATCCAGATAAAACAGATGCATATAGTTGGTGGTCATATATGGGAAGAGCAAGAGAAAAAAATGTAGGTTGGAGAATAGATTACTTTATAGTTTCAGAAAACATAAAAGATAAAATAAAAGAAGCAGTTATTTATCCAGAAGTAATGGGTAGTGATCATTGTCCAGTTGGATTAATTGTTGAAATGTAATTTGTGAAGTGTAAAACGAAAGGTAGGAATGAAAAATGGACGAAATTAAAAGTCATGGTAAAAAGTGGTTATATTGGTTCTTATTTGCAGTAGCAGTTATAATAGTGTACAAAGCATTAGATAGTTTTACAGATGTAATGAACGCAGTAGGAACATTTTTAGGTGTTATTGCACCATTCTTAGCAGGTATATTTATAGCATATTTGCTATATTTACCAAGTAGAAGACTAGAACAAGTATTAGGAAAAGTAAAGCCTAAATTCATATCTAAAAGAGCAAGAACAATAAGTGTAGTTTTAGTATATCTAATAGTATTATTATTAATTATCATATTATTTACAGTAATAGTACCAGTTCTGTTTCAAAGTATTGTAGATTTATTAAATAATATACCAGTGTATATTGAAACAGTAATAGATGATTATAATAAATTACCAGATGACTCATTTTGGAAAAGTACTATAGTAAATGATACAATAACAGGTATTCAAAGTTTAGATATAAAACAATATTTCCAATTAGATAAAATATTAGAATATTTAAGAGGAGCAATAAGTGCGGTATTTAGCATAATTGATGTGTTTATTGCGATAGTAGTATCAATATATGTATTAATACAAAGAAAACAAATATTAAACTTTTTAAAGAAACTTGCAAGAGCGGTGTTTAAAGAAAAAACTTATTACTATATGGAAAAATATTTTAATGACTCAAACACTATTTTTTGTAGATTTATAACAAGTCAATTTTTAGATGCAATAGTCGTTAGTATTTTAGTAAGTATAGCTTTAACAATTATGGGAGTAAAATATGCTCCAGTGTTAGGATTTTTTATAGGATTATTTAACATGATACCATATTTTGGTGCAATAATTGCAACAGCAGTTGCAGCAATAATAACTTTAATTACAGGAGGCTTGTCACAAGCTATATGGATGCTAATTGTAGTTATAATTTTACAACAAATAGATGCAAATATTATAAATCCAAAAATTGTTGGAAAATCATTAAAAATGAGCCCACTATTAGTAATTTTTGCAGTAACAGTTGGTGGAGCGTTCTTTGGAGTTTTAGGAATGTTTTTAGCCGTTCCAATAATTGCTATAATCAAGTTATTGGTTGAAGATTACATAGATTATAAGGTTGAAAAATATCAAATTTAATTTTCATTACGAAAAAGTTCCGTAAACGGAAAAAATTCGTAATGAAAGTTTGATATGAATATCAAAAAAACATTGTATTTTGAAAAGACATATCGTAAATTTTTTATTGACTTTTCAATATTCTATTGTTATTATTTATAAATTTAATTATTAAATAACATACTTAAGGAAAAAGTAGAACGAAACAAATGATAGGAGGAATAGAACAAATGAAGCAAATTTCAATAAAAGGGAGAGAAAAAGGAATTACATTAATAGCTTTAGTAATTACAATAATAATTTTACTAATATTAGCTTCAGTAACAATAGCAACATTAACAGGAGATAATGGAATATTGTTAAATGCCATAAAAGCAAAAGAAGAAACAGAAATAGCGAATGAAAAGGAGCAAATAGGGATAGCATCTGCGTCTTCAATAGCTGATAACAAAAGGTGGAAACCTGACAAAAAAAGATATGGAAAATAACTTAATAGAAAGGCAAGGAAATGATGCAACTGTTACAGATGAGGGGCAAAATTTAAGAGTAATATTTAATAATTCAAAAAGAGAATATTTAGTAAACAAAGAAAGTGGAAATATAAAGATTTCAGATGGGACAACTGCAGAACGTCCAATGAAATTAGTTGTAAATTCTGGAGAAGATGGATATGTTGTTTTGCCAATATCTATTTATGAGAATTGCACAATAGACTGGGGAGATGGAACTGTCGGAGAAAAACAATATGAAGAAAAACAAGCGATAGAAGTGGCTTCAACTACTCCAATAAAAATAGCTGCTACTGATCTTCCATATGGCTATGAGCATAAATATAGTGAATATAATAAAGAGTATATTGTAAGTATTACAGGAGAAGTTAAAGCACTTCAAAATACAATTGGCTATGGAAATCCAGATAATCATGAAAGTATTGATTCATCAGATTCACTAATAAGAATTACACAATGGGGAAATACAAACTTAGATACTATAAATTTAGTAAGGTGTAATAAACTTATAGAAATAGCAAGTCCAAACGAAGGAAGTTTTGATAATCTACAATTTGTAGAAGGAGCATTTTCGGAAACAGGAATAAAAGAAATTCCAGATAAATTTTTCTATGGGTGTACTAAAATAGAGTCATTTATGGGCACTTTTGCATCATGCAATAATTTAACAACAGTAGGGGACAATATATTTGGAAACTGTACAAATGCTAAATCTTTTGTCGCTTGTTTTGAATCGTGTAGCAACTTAACAAACATTGATGAACATATATTTGATGACTGCCAAGAAGTCGAAGATTTTAGCGAAACTTTTTATCATTGTACAAATTTAGAGGGAAATGCAATTCCATTATGGGAAAGAAACCCTGTACCAAATGGTGTAGGATGCTATGCAGGATGTACCAAAATAACAGGGGATATTCCTGATGACTGGAAAAATGATCCATATGCATAAGTTAAAATTTCACGAGAATATATTTTCAAAACATAAGAAACTAGGATTACAATTCCTAGTTTTTTTGTTCAAAAAAATTCTCTCAAATCCTTGACATCCGTAAGTAAAATTTGATATAATATAATCTGAATTTTGTAAATTTTTCTAAACATAGAAAAATATCGTTAAATTTATTCAAAAGTTTTAAATTTTTTAAGAAAAGAGGAATTAAATATAGAAATCCGTAAGAGTTCTTTAATTGCAAAGCAGACAATTAAAAACGATTAAGAGGAGCTATATTCTAAGAGGGACTTTTCCTAAAAATCAAATAAATTATTTCTGCTTCAAATTAAAATAAGGAGTGATTTTTTTGAAAATTCGAGACATTAACTACGAAAAAGCATCAAGAAAAGATTTCGCAAAAGTTGGCGATTTTATAGAAATGCCAAACTTAATCAAAGTACAAAGAGATTCATATGAATGGTTCGTAGAAGAGGGGCTAGGAGAAGTATTAAAAGATATTTCACCAATCGAAGACTATTCAGGAAACTTGGTACTTGAATTTTTTGACTATTACATGGAAGACAAAACAAAATACACAGTAGAAGAAGCAAAAGAAAGAGATGCAACATATTCAACAAGACTACATGTAAAAGTAAGATTAATTAACAGAGAAACAGGAGAAATCAAAGAACAAGAAATCTACTTAGGAGATTTCCCACTAATGACAGATAGTGGAACCTTCATAATCAACGGTGCAGAAAGAGTTGTAGTAAGCCAATTAGTACGTTCACCAGGATGCTATTATGACGAAATATTTGACACAAAAACAGGAAAGAAAACATACACATCAACAATTATGCCTTTAAGAGGAGCATGGCTAGAATACGAAACAGATGGAAATGACATTTTCTGGGTACGTGTTGATAGAACAAGAAAAGTGCCAATTACAACACTTTTAAGAGCAATAGGAGTAGTTACAGATGACCAAATAAGAGATTTATTTGGAGAAGAAGAATTATTAACAGCAACAATAGCAAAAGACCCAATAAAAACACAAGAAGATGCATTAATAGAAATCTATAAAAAATTAAGACCAGGAGAATTACCAACAGTTGAAGCAGCAAGAACATTATTTAACGGATTATTCTATGACAATAGAAGATATGATTTAGCAAAAGTAGGACGTTATAAATATAATCAAAAACTTGGACTAGCAGGAAGAATTAAAGGAAAAACATCAGCAAATGATGTAATAGACCAAGAAACTGGAGAAGTATTAGTACAAGCAGGAGAAGTTATATCAGAAGAAGTTGCAGAAAACATCCAAAATTCTGGTATAAATGTGATAGATGTTTTAGTTGGAGAAAGAAAAATAAGAATTATTGGAAATGCTACATGTAACATACATAAAGTTTTACCAGATGTTGACTTAAGTTCAATACATTTTAAAGAAAATGTAAATTATGATGTATTAAAAAATATTATAGACAATACAGACAAAAAGGACTTAGTAAAAGTTATTAAAGAAAGATATGAAGAATTAGTACCAAAACACATCACAACAGAAGATATGATAGCATCAATTAACTGGTTATTAAACTTCTACCACGGATTAGGTACTAAAGACGATATAGACCACTTATCAAACCGTAGAATTCGTTGTGTAGGGGAATTATTACAAAATCAATTTAGAATTGGTTTAACCAGATTAGAAAGAGTTGTTCGTGAAAGAATGACAATACAAGATTTAGATGTTGTAACACCACAAACATTAATAAACACAAAACCAATTACATCATCAATAAGAGAATTTTTTGGAAGTTCACAATTGTCACAATTCATGGATCAAACAAACCCACTTTCAGAATTAACACATAAAAGAAGAATATCAGCATTAGGACCTGGAGGACTAACACGTGAAAGAGCAGGATTCGAAGTACGTGACGTTCACTATACACACTATGGTAGATTATGTCCGATAGAATCTCCAGAAGGACCAAACATTGGTCTTATATCAGCACTTTCATCATTTGCACAAATTAATGAATATGGATTTATAGAAACACCATATAGAAAAGTAGATCCTAAAACACATAAAGCAACAGATATAGTTGAGTACATGAGTGCAGATATAGAAGATAATTACATAATAGCACAAGCATCTGAGCCA
>CAWVFT010000005.1:0-14667 GCA_963928635.1 Bacillota bacterium
AAAATAATTTAAATCCATAAAATGATCTAACTCTATGTCTTTTTTACTTATTCCAGTTTCTTCAAATAATTCTCTATATGCTGCTTCGTCATTTGTTTCGCCTTTTTCTACTTTTCCTCCAACAAAATTGTACATACCTTTATATGGCTCTTTTGCTCTGATACAAAATAGCATTTTATCTAAATTCTTATTAAATACAACTATTAAATTTAATTTTCTCATATTACCACCTAAAATAATTTATTTCATAAATTTGTAATAATTATATAATTTTGTAACAAATGCAAATAATAAAACTACCATCATTATTAATATTATATATGTTATTAGTTTATCTTTATTTATAACAAATTTTCTTCTATAATCTCATGTTTAAAAAATCTTTCTTGAAATTCTACTAATGCCTCAATTTGTTGTTTAGTATATGTCTTTCCTTCAGGAGCAACCACTAATTTATCGTCATCATTATCTAGTCTATGTATTACAGCTATACATTTTCCTTCATATTCTTCTACTGGTTCAAATATTCCTACTATATATGCATCTAATTCTTCACCATCGCCACTAATTGTATTTGGAACATATCCATAATTAATTGGATATATAAAATTCCATTTAGGATGTTTTGAACCCATTGGTCTATCCATAACAACTTTGATTTTCTTGCCTAAAAAATCTTTATAATTTGCCTTTTTCATATACTAATCCCTTCTATATATTATTTTATTTGTTCTAGATTTGTTAAGTTATTCCCTTTAAAAGTCATTTTTAATAAACAAGGTGAAGTTATATATAATTCTCTTGTTTTATATTCAAGATTTAATTTCTCATTTACTTTACAACAACTTAATAAATAAAATTTAATTGAACCTCCGTGACTTACAATTGCAATTCTTTTTTCTTTGTATTTTTCAAGTATTTCATCAAAAAATTCATTCATTCTTTTATTTGTATCATTTGCACTTTCACCATCACGAGTTTTGAATTCTGGAAAAGCTAATTGCTCACGAGATGGATCTCTAGTTTTTTTATCACTCATGAATTTTGCTAAATCTTCTATATTACCAAGTTTTCTCTCTCGTAATCTTTTATCTAAATTATATTGTAAGTTATTTTTATCAGCAATATATTTTGCAGTTGCTTTCGCTCTTGTAAAATCACTTGACCAAATAACATCAATATTTTGTAATTCAACATTCTCACTTAATTTCTTTGCCTGCTCTTCACCACATACAGATAATATTTCTTTTTCATTAATTGTTTGAGAATCTTCATTTGTATTTCTGATTCCATTCTCGTCAATAGTCTCAGCATGTCTAATTAGATAAATTATGGTATTATTCATATTTTAACCTCTCAAATTCTTATTTTCTAGATTCTTTATTTATTCTCTTTTAAATATTTATTAAGCATTTGGATCCATACTAGAAATATATTCTTTATCTTGTTTAATTCTAAATTTTTCATATTCTTCATTTGCTTTTTGAGTTGCCTGTTTATGTGATATTTTTCCTGCATTTTTTAAAATATTTTTCTTTCTATACTTTAATAAATCATCTGCCACTTCTATCCATTTGCTCATTGTCATTGTTTTTTGCTCTTTTGCTTCTGTTTCTGC
The DNA here is from genome assembly GCA_963928635.1 of Bacillota bacterium. Classification (GTDB taxonomy): domain Bacteria; phylum Bacillota; class Clostridia; order TANB77; family CAG-508; genus CAG-269. Next base: position 1,619 of record CAWVFT010000005.1, read on the forward strand.
TACATCTAAAAATAAATTAGTTAAATCATTTAGTTTTATTTGCCCATGTTCTAAATTTAATAGCTGGTTTTGAATTTACTCTAAATCCTATTGATATTATCATGTCTAGATTATAATATTTTGTAATATATTGTTGTTTATTGTTATTACCCATATGTGCAATTTTTGCACATGTGCTATCTTCCTCCAATTCTTCATCTTTATAAATATTATTTATATGTCTTGTTATACCCGTTCTGTCAATTTTAAATAATTTGGTTAAAGAATTAATATTGAGCCAAACATTTTCATTATGCAAAATAACTTATTATCCCATTATATATTCCCCATGCTATTTCTTCTTGATATTTCTCCGTTTGTAATTGCTGTTCTTCTTCTGGATTTGATAAAAATCCACATTCTACAATTGATATTGGAATTTCGACGTGTTCAACAATATATATTTTTTTTATTGGTAATGGTACTCTATCATTAATCTTATCTATTGATTCATTCAAGCTATTCTGCAAATTATTTGCAAGCTCTTTACTTTTATCATCATTATTTTTATAAAAACATTGCCAACCGTAATACTGAGATTCTGGTATTTTATTCAAGTGTATTGATACAAATATATCTGCTGATGATTCATTTCCTATTTTTACTCTATTTTTTATATCTGATACTTTCTTTTCCCTTAATGTATTCTTATCTAGGTCATATATTCCATTATCATCAGATCTAGTTAATATTACTGTGCATCCGCTTTGCTCTAATAAATTTTGTACTTTAAGTGCTATTTTTAAGTTTATCTGTGCTTCTGTTGTTCCTTCTTTACTTTTTGCTCCTTCATCAGGTGTACCATGTCCTGCATCTATGACTACAGTTTTGCTAGATATTGGACTTGCTGTAACTTTCATAGTTTCTCTTTCTGTTTTTGCTAATTGATATTCAAAAGTAAAAATTCCAATTATTACAACAAGTAGCATTAAGCTTATTCTTTTTCTATTTAAAATAACCATAATAAATTTTATTCCTTTCTTGTTTGCCTTGCCTAAGGTGCATTATTGAAATTTATTTCGTTTTCGCTAACACAAACTTCTTTATATATCATATTCTCAATTATAAAATTTATTACTTTTGATTATTAGTTATATGTAAGTCCTTATTTTTACTCTCCTAATATTTGTTTTCTCTTATCTTTTAATATCTTTATTTCTCTTTCAAAATCTCCATCTTCCCAATTACAAAAACTATAATTAGAATCATTTTTCCTTTTAATTAGTTCCATATCCTCAATTGTAACATACTTAACTTCTGTTACTTCTTCTTTTTGTAGAATATAATCTTCTAATTTATAATTAACCAGAAAAATAAAATTATAACCAAATCTTCTGTTTCCATCACCGCTTTTATGAATATCTACTAATTTAGTTTGTTCTTTTGGTATATCAATTCCTAATTCTTCTTTCACTTCTCTTAATATAGCTCTTTCGACAGTTTCTCCTGCATCTACTTGTCCTCCTGTTTTTGCCCACTTATTTGGATTTCTTCTCTTTTCAGGTGACCTTTTCTGTAAAAGCACTTCTCCTTTTTCGTTCATAATCCAACAAGAGACGGTTCTTCTCCATAGACCTTTTTCAAAAGCTACCCACCTATCTTCTACTTGTCCTGTTAATTTGTTATTTTCATCTACAATATCTATTAATTCCATCTTAACACTCCTTTCTCCTTTTTCTATTTTATCATCATGTATTTTTACTTTCAACAGAACTGAACAAATCGGAAAGCCTTAAATTTATAAGAACTTTGACATTTCTCTTTGGCTTTCCGTAAATTTGTTCATGCGCCAAATTTATGAAATAAATTTGTGTGCAACTGTTGGAGCGAAGCGACTTTTCTACAATAGGAAAGTATGATTTCCCTATTGTAGAAAAAATTGCAAACTTTTATATTTGCAATTCTTATTTTGGCATTCTTCTATCAATTGCATAGCTACTTCCTACTACAGATTTAGCTGCATGCTTAACTTGTGCTCCTACTTCTCCAATTTCTAGTATATTATAAAATCTATTTGGTTCTGTTACTACAACTCCTATTGATATTGATGTTAATGGAAACTGCTCTATTATTCCTTTTCTGTTTTCTACTTCGATATATCCTTTTTCTACATCTTCTGGTGTAAAGAATGATACCACTTTATCATCAAAGTTTGCTATAATATCCTGACATAATTTTTCACAGTTTGTTCCTGGTATTATTGCTATAAAATCATCTCCACCTATATGCCCTACAAAAGTTCCATCGGCAAAATTCTTGTGAACACAACTTAAAATTACTTCTGAGGTAAATGTTATAATTTGATCTCCTTTTAAGAATCCATAAACATCATTATATGCCTTAAAATTATCTAAATCTAGATATAATACACAAAATTCTTCTTTGTTTAATAATCTTTTTTTCAATTCTGCATGTATTTGTACATTTCCTGGCAAACCTGTTAGCGGACTGATTCTACGGTTTATATTCATTAATCTATTCAAATTTTTTACTGTATAATATAGGTATTTTTCATTCACTGGTTTTTTAATATAATATTCTATTGATTCTTTTAATATATCAATTCTATGTTCTTTATCACCATCTGAAGAAACTACTATTACTGGAGTTATACTATTGTCATCGTCATTTCTAATTTTTTTGCATAAATCTATTACATCAACTTCTATCGCATCTTCGTTTATTATAATAATTGCTGGAATATTTTTTAACGCTACATCTATTTGATCAGATTTTACACTAATAAATTTATAATCTGTATCATTTTTAAATAGTTCCCTAAATACTAATATAGATGAGTCATCATCATCTATTATATAGATTTCTTGTATCATATATATACCTCCAATTTTTATTTTTCTTTACTTTTAGTTTTTACTTTTTTTGTCTTTTTAAATTTCTCCATTTTTTCGTTTAATACTCTGCTAATTTCTTTTGAATCAATTGTAGGGAAAGCTTTTTTTAATCTATTAACTCTTTTATAAAGTCTTCTTACTGCGAAATTTTTCTTTTTATTTAGGTCATCAAGCATTTTTTGTATTCCCTCTTTAATTGCTGTTTTGCCATCTTCAATTTCAATATTTTTCAATTCTTCTAATTTTTCTTTTATTTGTACATTTATTTTATCTATTTTTTCAAGCGTTCCTTTTATGTTTTTAATTTTAATTATACTATTAATTGCATCTACTAACATTATTAATGCTACTAGTATTATGCATATTCTAAAATAACTGCTATCTATTTGTCCTATTTTACTACTTATAAATGGATGAATATATTTTATAAATAAAATTCCTAATATTCCCCAACAAATCGAATTAGTTAAACATACTCTTCCTCTAATATTAAATTTATGGTTTGAATAGTCCCAATATTTAGTATGGAAAATTTTTTCTAAAAAATATCCTACTATATATTCCCAAAAACTTAAAACGAAGAAAGATATTATAAATAATAAAATATAATTATGTTTAAATCCATTTAGCAAAACTATCATTATTATGGCTCCAACACCATAAATAGGGCAAAATGGACCTTTTAAAAATCCGGTATTAATCAATTTCTTTTCACATATGCTTCTAAATATAGATTCTAAAACCCAACCTAATATTGAATATATTACAAAATAAGTTAATATGCTAAAAAATTGATTTTCCATTTTACCCTCTATTCTATTTAGTACATCTTACAACTTGATTAGCTTGAACTCCATTAGAATTTGTAACTGTAACACTCATTATGTTATCACTATTTTCAACAATATTTATAGAGAATTTAAATTCTGTACCTGATAATTCTTGTGTTACTGTTTGATTCTCATCTTCGTTCATAACTATTGTAAGTTCTGATAATCCAATTTCATCCGATACTGTTACTAAATACTGTGTATAGTCTTCGTTTGTAGTTATCTCTATTGTTGGCTCGACCACACCCTGTATTTCTTGAACTTTAGTCTCCATGTTGTTATCTACATCAACAACAATTACCGTTAATGTATGTAAGCCTCTTCTTGCTTGTATTTCTTGAGAAAATGCTGTGTTGTTAATTTCTACTCTTGTTTCTTCCTCTTCATCCCATCTATAAGTCATATATGCTATTTGCTTATCTCCTTCGTAACTAACATTGATATTTCCAGTGCTTAAAGATTCTATTTTTATATTACTATTTAATTCATATTGTTCACTATATGTGTTTTTGCCACCTGCTATATCTGTAACTTCGATATTTAAAATATTTGTTCCTGAAGGCACATTTATTTTTTGCTCTATATATTTTTTTCCATTTCCTTGGATGGTATTTTTCTCTCCATCATTCCAATAATATATAATTTGATTAATATCATTTTCACCTATAACTGTTAATAATACTGATGTTTCATCCTCTTTTTCGACTGTTATTGTTGGAATTGATGAAGATAATTCTTCGTTCATATTTTTATATAATCCATATGATGATGTTCCTACAATAAAAAATCCAAAAAATAATAAAACAATGACAAAAAATTTGATTACTGCTCTTATATCTGCTGGTCCTTGAGTATTTTTTGTTTTATTTCTGCCTTTATTTGGCATTCCAGTTGACAAGATTTGATTCATAATTGATTCTCATCCTTTCCTTACGGCACAAATTAGTGCATAATGTTTTTTCCGCATTTATAAATCAAAAAAATTATATCATACCAATTTTTTATTGTAAAGAGAAAGATGAACAATATTTATTATTGTTCATCTTTATACTTTATATTATAATACAAATTTCTTAATTAATATAATTCCTCCACCTAATGTAATTAATACTGTTAATCCTAATCCTATATAGATTTTTGCACGTCCAGTTGATATTGATAGTAATACTTCTGCATCATCTATATCGTCTTCTCCTTCTTCTCTATTATCTGGTGTTGAATCTATATCATCATATCCTTTGTCATTATAATCTTCTGAGATTTCTGCAACATTTGTTTTTAATCCTAAGTTGTCTTTTCCTTTTATCCAAGTTAATAATACTTCTACTTCTGCACTTTCACCAGGTTGTAGTAATGTGTTTTCTAATAGTCTTGTTGATATAACATTGTTTCCTTCGTCTGTCCATCCTGGATTATCTTCTTCAACGAATTTTAATCCTTCTGGTACATAATCTGTTATTTCTTTAGCATATCCTGCTATTTCTCCTTCATTTGTTACTCTTATTGAATATCTGAATTTTACTTCTATGTTATCTAGATTATGTCTGTTTAATTCTACTTTTACTACTGGTTCTGGATCCATCTCTGCTGTATGTCCTGTTTCTGTTACTGTTTCTTTTCCATTTTCTATTACTATTGCTTGTGTTACCCATTTTCTTAAAGCTAAATCAAAATATGTCAATTCTAAGTGTTCTTGGTCTTGGTCGTCTTCTCCTTCATTCCATTCTCCTGGTGTTGAATCAACATCATCTACTGGATCTCCGTCTTCGTCTGCATCTTCTTCTATTTGTGCTGAGTTTGTTAAGATTTTGTCTGATGTTGCAGGTTCAATTACTTTGAATGCTATTTGTACATCTCTATAGTCTGGGTTTGTTTCTGATATTTCTGCTTTTTTATCAAATGGTTTTAATAAATTTGGATTTTCTGTTAATTCTTCATCTTCTTCCATTAAAGCTTGACCATTTTCCATTGATAAGTAATCTGTAACAACTCTTTCAGCTTCTTCTACATTTTCTGTTATATTTCCTTCTGCGTCATACATTACCCATCCATATTGTTTGTTTATTTCATTATCTGGTAAGAATTCTAATCCTTCTGGTAAGTCATCTGCTACTTCTTCTGCATATCCTGCTGTTTCCCCTTCGTTAAATATTCTTATTGTATATATTACTGTATCTTCTGTTGTAACTTGCACTGGTGTTTTATCATGTTCATATGTTATTTTACCTGCTTCAGCATCATATTTAACTTCTGGTATTCTTGTTGTTACTTCTTCTTCATTTACACCTGTTATGAATTTTCTTAATGCTAAATCAAAATATGTTAATTTAACATGTTCTTGATCTTGGTCATCTTCTCCTTCATTCCATTCTCCTGGTGTTGAATCTATATCATCTACAGGTTTTCCATTTTCGTTTGCATCTTCTTCGATTTGTGCTGAGTTAGTTATTATTCTATCTGATGTTGTTGGTTCAACAACTTTAAATGCAACTTGTACATCTCTATAATCTGGGTTTGTTTCTGATATGTCTTCTCCCTTATCAAATGCTTGTAATAAGTTTGGATTTTCTGTTAATGTATCTGCTTCCATTAAAGCTTCTCCATTTGCTTTTGATAAATAGTCTGTAACAATTTTTTCTGCTTTTGATACATCTTCTGTTATATTTCCTTCTGCATCATACATTACCCATCTATATTGTTTGTTAGTTTCATTATCTGGTAAAAATTCTAATCCGTCTGGAATGTCATCTGCTACTTCTTCTGCATATCCTGCTGTTTCACCTTCATTAAATATTCTAATTGTGTATGTTACTATATCATTTGTTGCAACTTCTATAGGTGTTTTGTCATGCTCATATGTTATTTTATTTGTTGTTTCATCATATTTAACTTCTGGTATTCTTGTTGTTACTTCTTCATCATCTACTTTTGTTATGAATTTTCTTAATGCTAAATCAAATATTTTTAATTGAATATTATCATAGTCTTCATCATCTTCATATTTTATCCAATCTTCTGTATTTGAATCTCTATCATTTATTGGATCTCCATTTGCATCTGTATCTTCTGTAATTGCTGCTTCATTTCTAATTATTTCTCCACTTCCATTTTCTGAAACAACTTTCATATAAACATATACTTCTTTATAATCTGGATTTCTATCTGTTTCTGTATCTACATATGCTTTTTCTGAATCAAAAGCTTTTATTAAATTTGCTCCTTCATCTATTAATTCTGCCCCTTGTCCTTTTGCTAAGTAATCTGTTGATATCATTTCTATTTTGTTTGTTTCTGTATTTATTGTTTCTATATTCCAAATTCCTTGGTTGTATTTTATAGCTTCTTTTTCTTCTTCAGTCAATGTTGTATCTGCATCTAATTCTCCATCTGTTTTTTCTGACCATAAGAATTCTAATCCTTCTGGAACATCTTCTGTTATTTTTGATGCGTATCCATCAATTTCTCCTTCATTGTATACTCTTAATCTATATTTAACAATATCTCCATTTTGTACTAGTAAAGGATCTTTATTCATTTGATAATCTGCTGTTGTATCTGTTCCATTTGCTAAATTTGTTACATCAACATTTTCTAATCTTTCTTCTACTTTTTCAGCATTAATTCCTACAATATTTTTTATTAATTTTAGGTCAAATTCCTTAACTTCAACTATTAACTTTTCGAAGTCATCGTCATCTTGCTCTCCTTTATAGAAGTAATCTGGGTCTGCCAAATCTGTTTTATTTTGTTCATTTCCTATATAATTGTCCATATTGTCTTTGTTAACTTGTGGTGCAGTTGATGGCTCTGAGTCTCTGTCTTCTCCTTCTTGGTCAGTTATTACTATTCCATCTTCTGTTGCTGCTTCTGATATCCATGCGACATTTGTTAATATGTCATCATCTGTTACTGATGTTACTTCACATTCTATTTCAAATGTTATTGAATCTAATTCTCCTGTGCCTGTATACCTAGTTAAAAATCCTGTTTGAAGTGCAGTTCTGGTCGTAGATAAATTTGATATTATAGTTACTCTATTAGAAGATTCATCATAGCTTACGTTAAAACCTTCTATTGGTGCCATTGATATAAATTTTAAACCTTCTGGCAATTGATCAACTACTCTACTTATGTATCCATCAGTTTCTCCTTCATTATATACTGTTATGTAATATGTTACTCTTGAACCAGTTGTAACTTTTACTGGATCTTTTCTATGATTATATATAGCTGTTGTATCTGTTTCATTTACTAATGGTGCTGTATTTATATCTGGTACTCTTGTATCAGCTGTTGATAGTTCAACTCCATCTACTTTTGTTATATATTTCCTTAATGATAAGTCAAGTTCTTTTTCTTCTCTATCTATTAAAATTACAGGTTGTTTGTCTGTTTCAGTTTCATTTACAAGTAAAGTTATTTTTGATTTAGATTTTGTTGTTCCATCTTTATACCCTTGTGCATTTGCCTTAGCTGTATTTATTAAATAATTATAAATATATACAGCTTGTTTCTGTCTTTGCTCACCATCTTTAGATTGTTCTCCTATATTATAATCACTAAATGATTTATATTCATTCATTGTTTGTAATTTATATGTAAACCAACCTGGGTTGTCATATCCTAATTGATTATATATTGTTTCAAACAATTTAGTATCTTGTTCTGTGAAATACCATAAAGCTGCTTGTTGAACAGCTTCTAAATCTGTATCTGTTATTTCAACTGTAGGTGTTTTTTTATCTCCTGCCATATCTCTTGCCTTATCTATTAAAGCTACTTTTTCTTCATGTGTTGATACACCTGGTATATACATTAAATCTACCATAGCTATTATGTTATAATATACATCATCTGTAACTAAACTTTTAATAGCATCATTATTACTATTTTGAATTAATGCTTTATCTGCTGGATCTATAAAATTATATGATAAATTATATGTTGCTCTATCATTTATGTTTCTAAATCCAACTCCTGCTTTTACACAATAATAATTTTTAGTATTATCAAATGTTATTCCGTCAATGCTATCATATTGTACTAAATCCCATATTTTTTTACCTACCATTGATTCTTCATCAGAACCATTTCTATCTGGATTTCCAATACCATATGCCATGTTTGCTGGATCTGTATCTGTTCTATATTCTTGCACACCCATATATATAGGTGGTACAACTGATGAAGCAGCATCTGACTGGTTTTGAATTCCAAAAATAATTATTCCAAATAGAGCTACTGCTATAGCTAAAATAGATTTTTTAATTTTCATTTTTCTAATCTCCTTATCAATATAATACTAATATATATTTTACTATATTTTTTTAGTTAGTCAATAGCTAAAATTCCCAATTTTCTTACAAAATTAATTGTATTTTTTTATCCTTACGGAAACCTACTTTTACAAATATAGCAAAATATTTCATTTACAATAATATTATATTACATTTTTGTAACAATTTCAACCAAAATCGCGAAAATTCCCTGCTTTTTAGGGTTTTTAGTCTATTTTTTACTATATTTTTAGTATATTAAATATTCATATTTTTTTCGTTTCTTTATATATTTATAAAGAGGTAATTTTATATGAAAAAAATTTTTTTTAGATATTCAGTTTGCTTTGTTTTTATTCTTTTAATTTTAAGTACATATATGACAAATGTTATTGCCGATGGCATAGACAATGATTCTAATATATTTATTAATGCATCTGCAAATATTTCTAATGATTTATCTTCAATAAATTCCAGAGCATATGTTGTAATTGATAGAAACTCAGAAAAAATACTTGTCGGTAAAAATGAAAACCAAAAAAAGAAAATGGCATCAACTACAAAAATAATGACTGCAACAATAATTATAGAAAATTGTAATTTGAATGACACTATTGAAGTATCAAAAAAATCCGCAAATACTGGTGGTTCCAGATTAGGACTAAAAGCTGGTGATAAAATAACCATTAAAGATTTGCTATATGGTCTTATGCTTTGCTCTGGTAATGATGCTGCAGTAGCTCTGGCAGAATATGCAGGTGGAAGCATTGAAGGCTTTGCAGAACTAATGAATTCAAAAGCAAAAGAACTAAATTTGAATAATACTCATTTTGAAACTCCTCATGGGTTAGATTCAGATAATCATTATACAACAGCATATGAATTAGCCTTACTTTCTAATTATGCATTAAGAAATAAAACTTTTTCTGATATTGTTCGGAACTAAAAATTATACTATAACAATAAATGGATATCCAAAAAATATTTTAAATACCAATGAACTATTACGGTAATTTAAATGGAATATATGGAATAAAAACAGGTTTTACAAATGGTGCTAACAGATGTTTAGTCACAGCATGCAAAAGAGATGATATGGATATTATTTGTGTAGTTTTAGGTGCTGATACTAAAAATTTCAGAACAAAAGACAGTATTAAATTAATTGAATATACATTTAAAAACTTTGAGCTTGTCAATATTAATAATAGGGTCTTTAGTGAATTTGAAAATTGGAAAAATTTGAATTTAAATAAAATATATATTAACAAAGGAATCTACAATTCTTTAGATATAAACTATAATCCTTTAAGCAATGAAATAATACCAATAAAAAAAGATTTAATTAACTCGTTAAAAATAGAAATAAATTGTCCTTTAATTTTTGAAGCTCCTTTAACAAAATTTTCACAAATTGGTTGCATAAATATATATTTAGATGAAAAAAAATTAGATTCTACTTATATAATAATAGAAAATGAAATTTATAAAAAAGATATTATTTATTATTTTTCATATTTTGTGAAAAATTATTGCAAAATTTTAAGTAGATTAGAATAAAGTTAAAGAAGGTAATATTTTAAAATATTCCTCCTTAATTTATTTCAATATTTGTATTATATATTAAAAAATAATTTTAAGAGGGACTTTTAAGATATTTCTTTTTCCCTCTTTTTTTCTTAAACATTTTCTTTTATATAATCAACAACATCTCCTACTGTTACAACTTTTTCTGCATCGCTATCTGGTATTTCGATATCGAATTCTTCTTCTATAGCCATTACTAATTCTACTATATCTAATGAATCAGCTCCTAAATCATCTATAAAAGATGCTTCCATTGTTACAGCAGTGTCTGCTACTCCTAATTGTTCTACAATTATTCCTTTTACTTTTTCGAAAATTTCTTCTGAACTCATGATTGAATTCAACCTCCTCTCAAGTTTCAAATGATATATTTTTTAATCATTTCTTATTTATAGTACCTTTATATTATATGTTGTCACTTTTGTCAAGTAATTTCATAAAATATTTTATTTTTTATACAACTAAGTCAGTATATATGGCTAAAATACTAACTTTTTGCGTTCTCTGAAGATTCCTGCTCATTATTAACATTTATATTTTGTTGTTTCTGCTCTTTTTGGAATTCTTCTATCATTCTGTCTACTGCTTTATTTTCAACAAATTTTTCAGCTTGTATAATAGTGTATTCGAATAATATTTCATCACTACTACCATGTGCTTTTACAACCGGTTTTTTTACTCCTAAGAATAATGCTCCACCATATGATTTGTAATCCATTACTTTACTGAATCTTTTTATTGCAGGTAATGCAGGTATAGCTAAAATCTTTGCTAATAAATTTTTTGTAAAACTTTCTGTCATTGATTTCTTTACAAATTTTCCTAATCCCTCTGTTGTTTTTAAAAATACATTACCAGTAAAGCCATCTGTCACAATTGCATCTATTTTACCAGAAAAAGCATCTCTTCCTTCTACATTGCCAACAAAGTTTATATTCAATTCTTTAGATTTCTCCTTTAATAACTGATAACTTTCTTTTACTAAATCATTACCTTTTGTTTCTTCTGTTCCTATATTAAGTAATCCTATTGTAGGATGCTCTATCCCAAATGTATTTCTTAAATAAATGCTAGACATTTGTGCAAATTGAAGTAAATTTATTGGCTTACAATTTGTATTAGAACCTGCATCTATTAATAATAATTGACTATGATATGCAGGTAATATTCCGGCTAAAGCTGGTCTATCTATTCCTTTTATTCTTCCTACTATTAAAGTTGCACCTGTTAATAATGCTCCAGAATTTCCTGCTGAAATAAATACATCTCCTTCATCTTCTTTTAACATTCTAAATCCTACTACCATTGAAGAATCTTTTTTATGTTTTATTGCCATTGTTGGCACATCTTCCATTTCTATTGTCTCAGTTGCATTTTTTATTTTTAGTCTGTCTGATATTTCTTCTATTTCTTTCCCATAAAATTCTTTTACTTTTGCTCTTATAATTTCTTCTTTTCCTACTAAAACAACTTCTGCTTTTACTTTATTTATTGCATTTACTGCCCCTTTTATATTTGCATCTGGTGCATTGTCTCCGCCCATTGCATCTAGTATAATTTTCATGTTTGTTCCATTCCTTTCTTAATGTTCATTTTGCTTGAAGGATTTATTTAATATTTTTAGCCTTTCTATATTTCCATTGTTTATCTAATTCTATTTTTAATATGTATATTTTATTATTCTTTTTGGAAAATTACAAGTATATTGCGAATATTTTTAAAAAAATTGGTAAATTTCCTTCTAATACAATAAATACAAATACCTAGCTATATAAAAAAATATGTAGCTAGGTATTTTGAAAAAAGATTATTCCTCTGCCTTTTGAATTTTTGCATATTCTTGCAAAATTTTTTTAGCATATTCTTCTTGAGTCTGTTGCATTTCTTTTAAAAAAATTTTTAGTATTTCTTCTCTTCTACTTAGAAAACTTTTTTCATTTTCGCTACGTTCTTTTTCAGTTGTAGCATATAAACTTTCGCTTTCGAAAAGATAATTTACTTTCAGTAAATCTTGACGAAATTTTATTCCTAAGCAAAAGTATTCCTGCAACTCCTCTTTTTTAAGCTTTTCTAATCCTTTTTCTTTCATTTTGTTATACCTCCTAATGTTAGATATTAATATTATATCATATAATTTACATAAAATCAATTTCATTTAAACTTTAAATTACTATCGCACTACTATCCAAAAAAAGATTACCAAAAGCATCCTCTTGGTAATCTTATATATTTTTATTCAATTAAGCTAATATATCAGCTACAACTCCTGAACCAACTGTTCTACCACCTTCACGGATAGCAAATCTTAATCCTTTTTCAATAGCGATAGGTGTAATTAATTCGATTGTCATTGATACATTATCTCCTGGCATAACCATTTCTGTTCCAGCAGGTAATTCGATAACACCTGTAACGTCTGTTGTTCTGAAATAGAATTGTGGTCTATATCCATTGAAGAATGG
>CAWVFT010000006.1:0-14995 GCA_963928635.1 Bacillota bacterium
CTAACCATAATTTAAACGGCTCTGCTCTTTTAGATGGTATTGATTGGATTAAACGTAAAACTTGCTCTGTAGTCATTACATCAGTATCTCTTAATTTTCCATCATATGCTCTCATTTTCAACTGGTTAGTATTACTAACCAGTTCGCTACCTTCTTCATTTAGCTTATTTTTAAGCCATTTCCAATAGTTTCTTGATTTTTGATAATCATTATCTGTTAATACTGCTATCACATCTACAACAGAAAAATACCATTTTTCTTGTTCATCATTCCATTTAGCTCTAATTTTTTTATCTTCAAATAATTTTAATTCATTATTTTATTCCATTGCTACCTCTTATCCTTAAGTTGTTCAGAAATTACGAATAACTTAAAATTTCTTTTATTTCTTCTATTTATATCATAATCCTAACAATTTTTCAATATATTTAAGAAAATTTGTTCTTATTTTTGCATTTTTTCTATTTTACTCCCAAACTCATCTTCATACCAGTTATTCAAATCTTTTCTCTTTTTAAAAACAAGTATCTTTTTATACTGGTTTTTATCTAACATCCTTTTAATATGTTCTCCCTTAGACTTTTCCCAATTAAGCGTAAATTTTATAAACTCTAAATCCATTTTTTCTTTGCAACCAGGTATTTCTGCTTTTTCTTTATTTCTTCCTTTTATATATCTTGATAATACACCTTTTAGCCTTGCTATTGGTGTATAATTTAGAAAAATTATCAAATCTGAATTTTTTAATCTTTTGTCTAAAGTTGATGTATATGTTCCATCTATTATCCATTTTGGTTCTTCTATTTTTTCTAAAATTATTTTATCTCTTTCTTCTTTATCTCTTTTTCTCCAATTTTCAAAATGGTCAATTGCGTCTAAATGATATACTGGTAAATTCAATTTTTTTCCTAAGTTATATGCCAATGTACTTTTTCCTGTTCCTGGTCCTCCCACGATAGAAATTCTTTTTACTTTTTCCATTTTCTTCTCCTTTCTAAATTAAAATATATATTTAACCCCAAAATAAGCTATACAATTCAGTTCTCTGATAATTTTAATTGCGCAAGAATGTATTATTTATTAATTCTGTAAAGCGGTGGAGACCGTTCAAAAATTCTCAAAAGTTCTAAATTATTACTTATAAAGTTAAAAGAGCAATAATTTACTTATTGCCCTTCATAAATATTATATTCTATTTTAGATACCTCATTAATTTCATTTACTGTATTTTCCTCGTTTGTTTTACTATTATCAAAACCTTTTACCCAATATCCTATTAAAAAGCCTAAAATAAATGTTATCAGTAAAATGAAGATTATCTTTGCATTTTGTTCTGTTTTATACATTGTTTTATCATAATATTTCATATCTTATCATTCCTTTCTCTAGGCTCAAATCAGGTTTGATAACCTTTACTTCAATTTTTCTATTAATTGTTCCAAATTAAGTTCTTCTTTTTCTCCAGTTAGCATATTTTCTAACTCAAAAGTATCTCCTTCTTGCTTGTCTCCAATAACAATTAGATATGGTGTTCCAAGTATTTTGCAATCTTTAATTTTCGCTCCCATTGTTATTGTATCTCTGTCATCAATTATACTATTTATTTTTTCTTTTTTCAAGGTATTATATATTTTTTCTGCTAATTTAAGTTTTTCTTCATTTTCTACTTTTGGTACTATTTGTAGTTTAAATGGTGCTATAGATTCTGGTAGAACAAATCCACAAGGTCCATATTTTTCATCATTTACTACACATTGCTCATATGCAGCTGCTAATGTTCTACTTACGCCTATTCCATAACATCCCATATAGTATAAAGCTTCTTTTCCTTCTTTATTTATATATTTTCCATTCATCATTTCAGAATATCTTGTTCCTAATTGGAATATATGTCCTAATTCCATTGTTCTAATTTCTTTAAAATTAGATATATCTTCTATTCCATATTCTTCTTTTAAATATTCTTTATAGTCTTCTCTTTCTAGAATTTCTGTGTTCAAGCCTATTTTTGCTTTTTCATCATATAGTATTTTGTCTTCCCCTTGGTCTGATATAAGCATAAATTCTTCTGATTTTTTTCCTCCCATTGCACCATTATCTGCTACAATTGGGATTACTTTCATTCCTATTTTTTTAAATATTTCTAAAAATGCTTTTCTTACATTTTCATAAGATTTAGTCATTCCTTCTTCATTTAAATCAAAACTATATGCATCAAGCATTGGAAATGCTTTTCCTCTTAATAAATATCCTCTTGTCCTTATTTCGTTTCTATATTTTTCACCAATTTGATAATATGTCGCAGGTAGATTTTTATATGATTTTAATTTTTCCCTCGCATATTCTAACATTGCTTCTTCTCCTGTTGGAGCTAGACAAAATGTTCCTTTATTTGATTCTGTAATTAACATTGTTCCATCATTTACATATTGATCATATCTTCCAGAATTTTTCCATATTGTATCTGGTTGTAATGTTGGTAACAACACTTCTATACATCCATAATCATCTAATGTTTCTTGAATTATTCTTTCTATATTTCTTCTTACTAATAATGGTATTGTTCCATACGCAAATATTCCAGCACCATATTGTACTAATTGTCCTGTTTGTAATAATATACTTTGCCCTGGATACATTTCATCTATATTGTTTAATTTAGTTGTTCCCATCCCTGTTTGTGATAGTCTCATAATTTCACCTTCCTAATTTATATTTTCTTTTTTATTTATATCTTCACTAGTATTCACATCTTCTTGCAATTTCTCTACTTTTTCTGTATTAACCTCTGTATTTTCTTCTAATTCATCAATTACTATTTGTTGGTTAGAATCCAATTTATATTTTGGTAGTTCCGGCAATTCATCTAAAGATGGATATCCAAACATTTTTAAAAACTCATCAGTTGTTTTGTATGTCATTGGCTTACCGGGCAGGTCAGCCTTTCCTGCTTCTTTTATTAAATTATATTCTAGTAATTTATAAATGCTAGCATCTGCAGATACTCCTCTTATTGCTTCAATTTCTGCTCTTGTAATTCTAGGATTATATGCTATTATTGCTAAAGTTTCTAATGATGCATTTGAAATTTTAGGTTTAGCCCTATTATCAATAATTGGATAAACATTTTCGTATAATTCCTTTTTTGTACATAACTGATATGAGTCGTCTACCTTTATGATTTCAATTCCTCTTTGTTCTGCTTTATATTCTTCTTGCATTTCATTTATTAAATTTTCTATTTCTTTTTGCTCTATTTCTAAGCTTAACATTAATTCTTTTATTGTTACTTGTCTTCCTGATGCAAATAATATTGCTTCTATTATAGCTTTTACTTTTTTTTCTTCCATTTATAATATCATTCCTTTTTTAGAATATATTTCCTAGATTTTTACTTTTATTCTAATTATGTATGTTACTATTATCACACGGATTTGCTGTTATGTCAATATTTCTTTCAATTTTTAATTGCTTATTTTTTTTATTTATGTTACAATATGTTTAATTATTTTAGATTAAATTTTTGGTAGCATATTATGCTGGATTGGAGGTATCTTATGGATGAAAAAGATAATAATGAATATGAAGTAGTTTCTGGTGATGGCTCAAACTTAAATATTTCTCCTGTTTATGAACATTTAAATGCTGGAAAACCTAGAAATACAGAAGAAAAGAAAAATATTGTAATACCAAAAACTACTGAAAATAAAGACAAAGATAAAAAAGAGGAAAATGATGATTCTGATGATGAAAATAAAGTTTCTGAATAATTTGAGAAAGTAATTTTACTTTCTCTTTTTTCTTTTTACAATTCACAGCTCTATAAAGCAAAGAATTTTGAAAAGGTTTAATTCATATTTTTGAAGTGAGCTTGTGTGGGGACCGACAAATTATAAGCTGTTACAAAATTTTTGCAAGCAAAATTTTGTTTACAGCTTGTTATGCAGTTGGGACGAACGAAATAAAATATGAATTAAACCTTTGAAAGAAGTATTTTTTATTTTGAGCTGTGAATTGTAACTTTTTTTCTTACCATGAATGGTCAATTTTGCAAAATTTTTCTTGACACATTAGCCATTTAGGCATATACTAAATTTGTAATTTTATATAAGAAAAGGAGGCAAATTTTATGCAAGACATGATAGAAATTAGATGGCATGGTAGAGGAGGCCAAGGTGCTAAAACAGCTTCTTTATTATTAGCTGATGCAGCATTTAATACTGGTAAATATATTCAAGGATTTCCTGAATATGGACCAGAAAGAATGGGAGCTCCAATTACTGCTTATAACAGAATAAGTGATAAACCTATTACAATTCATAGCAATATCTATGAACCAGATTATGTTGTAGTTGTTGATGATACTCTATTAGAAAGTGTTCCTGTCACAGCAGGATTAAAGAAAAGTGGAGCTATTGTAATTAATACAACAAAATCTGCAGATTATCTAAAAGAAGTTTTAAAAGGATATGAAGGTGGAATTTATACAATAGATGCAAGAAAAGTATCAATGGAAACACTAGGAAAATATTTTCCAAATACACCTATGCTTGCAGCTATAGTAAAAGTTAGTCAAATAATGACAGACGAAGACTTTATAAAAGATATGCAAGGTTCATTTAAACACAAATTTGCAAAAAAACCAGAAGTTATAGAAGGAAATATGAAAGCAATTGAGATGGCTTTAAATGAAGTTACTAAAATACAATAATTGATGTTAGGAGGTATAAAAATGACACAAATAAATCCAAATACACCAATGGAAAAAATGACAATTGGTGGAGATATTTATGAAGCAGGAAATGCTCGTGAATTTAAAACTGGAGACTGGAGAAGTATGAGACCTATTTTTGATGTAGAAAAATGTAAACAATGTGGACTTTGTTTCCCAGTTTGCCCAGAAAATGCAATTCCTGTTGGAAAAGAAGATTTAAAAAGAAAAGATTTTAATTATGACTATTGCAAAGGATGTGGCGTATGTGCAAAAGTATGTCCATTTGGAGCAATTACTATGAAGGAAGAAGGTGTTTAAAATATGAGTATAAGAGAAAGATTAAGTGGTAATGAAGCTGCTGCAACAGCTATGAAGCAAATAAATCCAGATGTTGTTGCTGCATTTCCTATCACTCCTTCTACTGAAATTCCTCAATATTTTTCAACATTTGTTGATAATGGTTTAGTTGATACAGAATTTGTAGCAGTAGAAAGTGAACATAGTGCAATGAGTGCATGTATTGGTGCAGAAGCTGCAGGAGCAAGAGCAATGACAGCAACATCTGCAAATGGTTTATCTTTAATGTGGGAAATGATATATATTGCATCAAGTTTAAGACTTCCAATAGTTCTATCATTGGTAAATAGAGCTGTATCAGGCCCTCTTAATATTCATAATGACCATTCAGATGCAATGGGAGTTAGAGATGCTGGTTGGATAATGCTATTTTCTGAGAATAATCAAGAAGCATACGATAATACTTTAATGGCTCATCGTATAGCAGAAAATGAAAATGTGTTATTACCAATTATGATATGTCAAGATGGATTTATTACTTCACATTCAATTGAAAATATAGAACTAGAAGAAGATTCAGAAGTTAAAAAATTTGTTGGAGAATATCATCCTAAACATTATTTATTAAATGATAAAGAACCAATTGCTGTTGGTCCATTAGATGTTCAAAGTTACTTATTTGAACATAAAGCTCAGCAAGCAGAAGCAATGAAAGTTGCTAAAGATGTGATATTACAAGTTTCAAAAGATTTTGAAGAATGGACAGGAAGACATTATGGTCTATTTGAAGAATATAAATTAGATGATGCAGAAATAGCAATTGTTTGTATGAACTCTACTGCTGGAACTACTAAAGCTGTTATCAATGATTTAAGAGAACAAGGTATAAAAGCAGGACTTTTAAAAATAAGAGTATTTAGACCATTCCCAGGAGATGAAATCGCTGAAGCTTTAAGTCATCTAAAAGCTGTTGCTATTTTAGACAAAGCTAGTTCATTAAATGCAATAGGCGGAGCATTATTTGAAGATATAACATCATGTATGTATGTTTCTGGAAAAAATGTGCCTATGGTTAACTATGTATATGGTATTGGTGGTAGAGATACAACATCTAAAGAAATAGAATCAGTTTATACAGACTTACAAGAAATAGTTAAGACTGGAAAAGTAGAAAATCCTTATCGTTATTTAGGATTAAGAAAGGAGGAAAAATAAATGCCTTATAATTTAAAAGAAGTTGTTGCAAATAAACCTTCTCGTTTCACAGAAGGACATAGAATGTGTGCAGGTTGTGGAGCTCCTCCTGTTGCAAGACATATAATGAGAGCATTAAAACCAGAGGACCATGCAGTTGTTGCAGTTGCTACCGGATGTATGGAAGTATCAACATTTATTTACCCATACACCTCTTGGACAGATTCATTTATACATACAGCATTTGAATGTGCAGGAGCTACTTTATCAGGTGCAGAAGCTGCATATAAATCAATGAAAAAACAAGGAAAATTACCAGAAGATAAACATACAAAATTTATCGCATTTGGTGGAGATGGTGGAACATATGATATCGGTTTACAATCTTTATCAGGAGCAATGGAAAGAAGACACGACATGGTATATGTATGTTATGATAATGGTGCATATATGAATACTGGTATCCAAAGATCATCAGCAACACCAAAATTTGCTGATACAACGACATCACCAGCAGGTACAGTTATACCAGGAAAAGCACAAGAAAGAAAAGACTTAACAAAAGTAATGGTCGGACATCATTTACCTTATGTTGCTCAAACACTTGCAATGAATAATTTTGCTGACCTTTATCAAAAAGCCGAAAAAGCAATATATACAGAAGGTCCATGTTTCTTGAATGTAATGTCTCCATGCCCAAGAGGATGGGGATATCCAACAGAAGATTTAATGAAAATAAATAAATTAGCAGCTGATACTTGCTATTGGCCACTATATGAAGTAGTAGATGGTGTATATCATATTACATATAAACCTGCTAAGAAATTGCCAATAGAAGAATTTTTAAGACCACAAAAAAGATTTAAACATATGTTTAAACCAGGAAATGAATGGATGATTGAAGAATTTCAAAAAATAGTAGACAAAAGATGGCAAGAATTATTAGACTTAGAAGAAATGGGGAATTAGGGACGTATCTCAAAATCCCTATATATAGGGATTTTGGGGACAGATCTCAAACTTAGGTCTAGCAAAAAACATATAAAAATAGAACACCCTAGAGACTTAATTGTATCTCTAGGGGATTTTGTTCTTTTGCTTTAGAAATTACTTATTATTCAAACCATTTTATTTTTTTCGCTTTTTCTTCAAACCATTTCAATGCTTCATCTGCTTCATCTCCAGATGTGCCTGCCATGTAGGCTTTTAAGAAATCTTCTGGCAAAAAGCTTTTTTCAATAATTAAAATATTTCTTTCTCCATCAAAATGCATTGTATCCATATAATAACTTACCAGTACTTTATATGCTACTTTTGCTACATCTTCCGGTACAAATATTTTCATATTTTGCTCAGATATATATGAAAGAATATTCAATAAATTATTTTTTATTCTTTCTAATGTATCTTTTTTATTCTTTAGCAAATAGCACAATTCTTTTTCCTGTTTATCTAATTTCTTAATCTTCAAATCTGCCTCTTCCATATTAATTTTATTGTTTTTAGTGAATTCTGCTACTTTATCAGGCAAGATTTCATCAGAAATTTTCAATTTTTCTTTAATTCTTTCGAATTTCTTTGAATTGAAGTAATCTTCTAGTTTTGAAACACTATCAAATGTTGCTACTTCTTCTTGTAAAGATAACATTTCATCTTCGCAACATTCAATTTGTGCTAATATCAAATTATAAGCTTCTAGATAAAATGCATACCCCCGACACTCTTGTTCGAAGGAATTTTGGATTGTTTCTTGAATTTTGCTTTTTTCCATATTTTTCTCCTTTTCTAATTTTCTAAAGCTTTTCTACAAGTTACTTGTTGTATTATATCATACAATTATGTTAAATTCAACTTTAAAATATATTTCTATTTAGAACTTATTAGTAAACTGTATAATTTAACTTTTATATATTATTAATACTTAATCTATTTTAATCTTTTTTCTATCCAAGAAATTCTATTTTTTCCTATTCCTAAAATTGCACATATATTTTTATTGCTTACTTTATATTTTTTATTTAAATATTCCTTAAATTTTAAAATTAAATAATTAGATTTTTTTATTTCATTTAAAGATGTTTGATATTCCATACAAAAATTTTTTATCTTTGTTTCTATATTTATACTTTTTTCTTTATTTTCTGCTTCTATAAATTCAAAATCATCATTTGATAAATCTATATTTTTATAATTTAAATAATCAATTGTTGCTCCAAATAGAGAATTTATTATTTCTAAATTGATTTCTCCACTTTTTATCTTTTGATAAGAAGAATACTTATATTCAGATGGCTCATTCACTATCCCTGCTTTTACTGGATTTTCATGAATATATTTTATGCAAGCTAATAGATGAATTTCATCTTCTATAACCTGTGTATAATATCTACTCCCAAAAACATATCCTGCTCTTTCTTCTTTTTCGTTGTAATAAGTAGCATATGCTATATTCAACTTTTTCATGAAATTTGAAAGTTCATTAATTTTTTCAGAGTATATTAATATATGTGAATGATTATCCATCACACAATATGACAGGACTTTTACTTCCTTTGTTTCATTCAAATACTTATACAATAATGAAATATATTCATTTTTATATTTTTCTTTGTAAAATATGAATTCATCTTTTATTCCTTTTGTAACTACATGAATAAAATTTGAGTTTAAATATTTTCTTGCTATTCTTGGCATAAAGTCTCCTTTCTATGTTTTATTTTTATTATTTTGTTTTGAAAAATGAACGAATATAATCTTTAAATCAAAAAGTTCAAGAAATTGATAAAATTATTATGAGAATATTCAAATTTAACTTTTTTATTGCTTATCACTTTGCTTACTATTTATACTAAATTTGTAATTTTTATTGATTTGTAATAAATTAAGAAAAGAATTTGATATTTGTTGGAAACATAATCTATAATAAACAATATATAAATTTATAATGATTATATAATATAATTATGATTTAAATTATATGAATTATAACTTAATTTTAAATAAAATCCGAATAAATTTTAATATTCTTTGAAAAACTTTTAAAACTTTTTAAGATCCGTCCCCAAAATCCCTATACATAGGGATTTTGAGATACGTCCCTTAATCCCTATTCTTCCTCTGGTGCAGAAACAGGACATACTCCTGCACATGTTCCGCATCCTATACATGCTGACCCATCTATTACAAATTTATCTTCTCCCTGTGAAATACATCCTACTGGACATTCAGCAGCACATGCTCCACATGATATACATTTATCTGTTATTTTATATGCCATTTTTTTCACCTCCTAATATTATTTCGTTTTTTCATATATTTTAAACTTTAATAACTTAATTAATTTAGAATTATATTTTTTATTAAAATTTAGGTTCTGTATCAAAAGTCTTACCTAGAAGGTACTTTAAGAACCGTCCCCAAAATCCCTATATATAGGGATTTTGAGATACGTCCCTTAATCCCTATTTACCATGTCTTCCTTTTCCAAATTTTCTAACTTTTCTAATTCCTGTTTATGTTTTAATTCTTCTTCATCTATTTGTTCTGTTTCTACATCTTTTAGTATTTTTACATCTTTTGCATCATATCTTTTATATGAATAGCCTTCTTCGTTTTTGAATTTTACTCTTACTCTTTCTTTTAGTGTTTCTATTGAGTCTATTTCTCCTTCTCCATCTTCTGTTTTTACTATTGCTCCTATCTTTGGCAATTTTGCTAATTTTTCTGTGTATACATTATCTTCATATTTTAGACAACACATTAATCTTCCACAGTTCCCTGATATTTTTGATGGATTTAGTGAAATATTTTGTTCTTTTGCCATTTTTATTGATACTGCTTCGAAGTTACTTAGGAATGTACAACAGCATAACTCTCTACCACATACTCCATTTCCGCCTATTCTTTTTACTTGGTCTCTTACTCCTATTTGTTTTAGTTCTATTCTTGTTTTATATATTGCAGCTAAATCTTTTACTAATTCTCTAAAGTCTATTCTTCCGTCTGCAGTAAAATAAAATAGTATTTTGCTATTGTCAAATTTACATTCTACATATGTTAGGTTCATTGGTAGTTTATGCTCTTTTATTTTTTTCTGACATGTTTTGAATGCTTCTTCTTCTAATTTCTTACAGTCTTCGAATTGTTTTTGATCTTTTTTATTTGCTATTCTTATTACTTTTTTTAATGGCTCTAATATTTTTTCGTCTGTTATTCTTCTATTTGGAATAACAACTTCCCCATATTCTTCTCCTTGTGATGTTTCTACTATTACTTTTTCGCCTTTTCGTACTCTTATATTTTTTGGGTTAAAAAAATATATTTTTCCTAATTTTTTAAATCTTATTCCTACTATATTTTTCAATATTACACCTACCTGCCTTTTATATACTTAATTTTTCTTTCATTTGTAGTAGCATATTATCTATACACATATCATAATTTGCATTCATTTTCAACCTTTTTTTAGTATTTTCAACTATATCTATACATTCTAAATACACATATGATTTTTTTGATAACTCCATCAATTGTATGTTTATATTCTCTAATATGTCATTTATTATTTCTTTTGATTTATATATTATTTCTGACATTTTGATTATTTCTATAATGTCTTTTTTATGAATATTTGATATTATTTCTTCTATTTTTTCATATATTTCTTTATTTTCTATTATATTTATTGCTCTGCTTATACTTCCTTGCGAAAATTTTAATAACATCTCATTATCTAATTTTTGATTAAATTTATTTTTTAATATCTCTTTTAATTTTTCATCTTGAATATTTTCAAAATGTAGTATCATACATCTTGACTTTATTGTGCTTAGATATGCACTTTCATTTGCACCTATTAATATAATTGTTGCAAATTCTGGTGGCTCTTCTAATGTTTTTAGTAAACAATTCTGAGCTTCTTTTGTCATCTTATCACTATCATTTATGATATATACTTTTTTAGATGATATTATTGGTTTTTCTATAATCTTACTTTGCATTTCTCTTATTTGTTCTATTTTAATACTATTTCCATCTGGTTCTATAATATTAAAATCTGGATTATTATTTGTATCAAATTCTATACATGATTTACATGTACTACAATATTTATTTTTTTCATTTAAGCATAACATTGCTTTTGCAAATTCCATAGCTATCATTTTTTTTCCTATTCCTTCTTGTCCAATGAATAAATAACTATGTGATACTTTTTTGTTTTTTATTGAGTTTTGTAATAATTCTTTTATTTTATCATTTCCAACTATGTTTTCAAACATTACTTACTCCTATTATTCTACTTTTCCCCATTGATTTAATGGCCATATTCTTATTGCCACTTTACTTTCAACTTTTTCTAAAGGTATACATCCAAAAGACCTACAGTCTGTACTATGTGTTCTATTATCACCCATTGCAAATACACAATTATCTGGAACAATAAAATCATCAAAGCCTTTTCTTATTTCGTTATTATCTACTTCTGTAACTACTCCACCTTGTAAATATGGCTCGTCTAGTTCTTCATCATTTATATATACTTTTCCGTCTTTGATTACTACATGTTCTCCTGGTAGTGCTATTACTCTTTTTATATAACTTTCTTTTCCTATTTCTAAAACATGATATGTAAATTTAGTAAATATATTTGATGGTTCATTTTCATATTTTGCAATTGGTGCATTTTTATCTATTAAATTTTCTTCTATTTCCCCTGGTGTATATGTTTTTGTACTTGGTGCCTCAAATGTTATTATATCTCCTCTTTCTGGCATTGCTTTAACTGTTCTTGCCCATCTGTTTAGCCATAATCTTTGATTTTCTACAAGTGTTGGGAACATTGATTCTTGTTTTACTATTGTTGGTGTTCCTATATAATATCTAAATAGTAATGCTAATACTACAGCTATTACTATGCAATATACCCATTCTAAAACATTTTTTAATTTTGGATTCATTTTCAATTTTACCTCTCCTACCTTTATATACGAATAAAATATCTTAAACATTATATATTAGATATCTCAATTTATCAATACATTTTAATATTATCTCCTGTTGGTATTCTTATTACAACTTCTGTACCTTTTCCTACTTCACTTTTTATATCTATACTTCCACCATTTTTATCCAAGATTTCTTTTGCAATAGACAAACCTAAACCTGTCCCTCCCATTTCTCTAGATCTAGCTTTATCCACTCTATAAAATCTTTCAAATATTCTTGATAAATCTTCTTCTGGAATTCCTATTCCATTATCAAATATTTTTATATATGCATCATTATATACAAAACCTACATATATTTTAATTTCTCCATTTTCTTTTGTATATTTTATACTATTTGTTAATATATTTAATATAACTCTTTCAATATCATCTTTATCTGCATATACTAGCGGTACATCTGCTGTTACAAAACATTTTACATCATGATTTTTCTTTTTTATTTCTATTGCAAGCTTTTCTTGACATTTCTTTACTAAATCACCTAAATCAAATTGTGTTTTATTTGTTTTCTTTTTATTACTATCATATCTTGATAATGTTAACAAATCTGTAACTAACCTTGCCATTCTTCTAGATTCTGAAGCTATAACATTTAAGAATTTTACTCTTGTTTCATCATCATAATCACCTTCTAATAGAGTATCTGCATACCCCATTATTGATGTTATAGGTGTTTTTAGCTCATGTGATACATCTGCCACAAATTCTTTCTGCATATTATCTAATTTTACATGTTCTGTAATATCTTGTATAACTGCAATTACACCATTTGGTCTATCTAATTCATCTTTAAATGGAGCAAAATATACATCTACATATTTATCTTCTACTTCTAATCTTTGTTCTGTTGATGTCCAATTTTCCAGATATATAATCTTTTCCATATTTATATCTAATTTGAATTTTTTGAAAATATCATTAAAAGTATTGTCTTCTGGCCCTATACTCAATAATTGTTTAGCTGCTGGGTTTATTAATATTATTTCCCCATCCATATTAAACGCAATAATTCCATCTGTTAGATGTAATAATATTGTTTCTATTTGGTTTTTTTGTGTTGAAACTTCACTTAATTTTTCTTTCAATTCTGATGTCATTACATCAATTACATTTTCTAAATTTCCTACATCATTATTTTTAGCTGTTTTTTTCTTTCCTTTTGAATCTTCTGCCGTTACTTTTTCAGCACTTTTTATTAACTTATTTATTGGATATATTACAAATCTTGATAAAAATACTGCTATAACAAATGAAATTAGCGTAAATACAACTGTAGCTACTATTAATACCATTTTTGTATTTTGCTGTATTGCATTTACTATATTTTCTAAGCCATCATTTTCTATCGTTTCTAAATTAATTAAATTTATCGAGTTGATAAAGCAAAACCCTAATGCTGATATAATTATTATTCCTACAATAAAAAAAATTAATATTATTTTAAATTGTGTACTCTTGAACATTTTATTTCCCTTCTTTATTTTTTACTAGTCTTTCTATTTCTTCATAGATTTTGCTTTCGACATTTGTTGTTGAAACTTTTAATGCATTATTGCCCATCATTTCCTTTTTATTTTTGTCTAATATTATTTCCTTTATTGTTTCATTTAAAATTGTTGCATTTAATTCATCATTTTTTATTATTTTTGCTGCTTTTTGATTTTCTAAAACTTTTGCATTATATGTTTGATGGTCTCCACTAACATTTGGTAAAGGCACTAATATTGAAGGTTTACCTAAATTTGATATTTCTGTTACAGTCATTGCTCCACTTCTTGCAACTATCAAATCTGCTACATTCATAACTTCTTCCATATTATATATATATGGCACTATTTTTATATTTTCAACATAATTTATATTTATATTTCTATCTTCTAATTTTTCTTTTATAATATCATATTGTTTTGGACCAGTTGCCCAAATAATTTGATAATCTTTATTTAATTTGTTTTCTATTATTCCAATTATACTTTCATTTATCTTTTGTGCCCCTTGACTTCCCCCAAAAATTAATACAATAGGTCTGGATTCATTTAAACCTACTTCTTTTATTATTTTTATCTTTTCGTCTATTGAATATTCTTTTTTCTTTATCTTTACAGGTGTTCCTGTATAAACTATTCTTTTTGCTCTTTTTATTCTTGACTTAGCATCTTCAAAAGATATTAAAATTGTGTCTGTCTTTTTAGCTAACATCTTAACTGCTTTTCCTGGAAATGCATTACTTTCGTGTAACATTGTAGGTATTTTTAAACTATGTGCTGCTGATATTGTAGCTCCACAGATATATCCTCCTGTTCCTATTACAATATCAGGTTTAAACTCCTTTATTATCTTTTTTGCTTCAAAATATCCTTTAAAAGTTTTTAACATATTTTTTATATTTGCAATAGATAATTCCTTACTAAGCCCATATGCATCTATTGCTTTTAATTTATAACCTGCTCTTGGTACTAAATCATTTTCTAACCCTCTTGTTGTTCCTATAAACATTATTTCTGAATTTTTTTGTTCTTCTTTTATTTTATTTGCTATTGCAAGCCCTGGATTTATATGCCCAGCTGTACCTGCGGCAGCTATAATTACTTTCATTTTGCTTCCTCCAAATTTTTAAAATTATTAGTTAAATTTTGCATAACGAATTATGATATATTTTGAATAGCGCGAGAATGTAATAATTTATTAATTTTGAAGGGACTTGTGGGGACCGTTCAAAAATTCTCAAAAGTTTGAAAAACTTTTGTTAGAATTTTTAGAATGGGGAGACGGAAAAATTAAT
>CAWVFT010000007.1:0-18215 GCA_963928635.1 Bacillota bacterium
ACTATCTTTTGCTGTATTATCAAAATAGTATTTTAGCATACTCATATTTAGTGTTTTCCCGAATCTTCGTGGTCTTGTTACTAATATAACTCCTGCCTGATTATCTATTATATGTTTTATATACATTGTTTTATCTATATAATAATTTTTTCTTAATCTTAACATTTTAAAGTCGCTTATTCCTATACCTATCCCTTGCATAATGTTGCGCTCCTTCCCTTTTATTATCTAACATTTATATTTTACCTAGCTTTGATATTGTTATTCTACTATATAAAAAGAAAAATAGCAAGAAATTTTTGCTATTTATTGTGTAGCTCCTTTTACATAATTTTGTCTCAATAAAAATTTATAAATTTGTCTAGAAACAATTAGATTTTATACTCTCACAATGTATATTTTTTCAAATTTTAGAAATAATAGTATAAAAGATTTTTATGGAGTTTAAAATGGATATCAAAAATATTTTTTCAAGTTTAATTAAATATACACCAGAAAATGATTATTCCTTTTCCCTTTTAGAAAAACCATATGAACAAGAGGAAAGTAAAGAAGACAATTTTTCTGAAGATAAGACTAAAATTTTTTCTAGTGTAAATGTTAATTTAGATTATGTAAAAAGTAAATATAATACATTAATAAATAGTGATATTGTGTTAAGAGAATTTACTCTAAATGCTAGAGGTAAACAATTTCACTCATTCATTTTATATTTTGATGGTATGATAAATACTCAAATGTTAAATGACTTTGTTTTAGAGCCTTTAATGATGAGAAACAAAAATAATTTATTTGATGGTGACCAAAATAAAGTCATATATGAATCTGTTACTAATAATGTAACTATTCGAAAAGTCAAAAAATTTAATTTAAGTGATTATTTAAAAAATTGTTTAATTCCTCAAAATGATTTGAAAGAAGTTAAGACTTTTTCTGAATGTTTTTCTGGTATTAATTCTGGAAATTGTGCTTTATTTGTAGATACTCTACCAATTGCTTTTAACATAGAGATTAAAGGATTTCAACAAAGAAGTGTTGAAAAGCCAACAAATGAAATTGTTATAAAAGGTCCTCATGAAGCTTTTGTTGAAAATATAAGGACAAATACTTCTCTTTTAAGAAGAATTATTAATAATGAAAATCTAACAATTGAAAATATTCCTGTTGGAAAGGTTTCAAAAACAAAATGTTGCTTATGTTATATAAAAAATATCGCAAACACTGATTTAATTGGAGAAGTAAGGTATAGATTAAATAACCTTGGTGTCGATGCATTACTTTCTGCAGGGCAATTAGAAGAATTAATTTCAGATGAAAATGATTTATCTGTTCCTGATATTTTGTCAACTGAAAGACCAGATAAAGCTTCTGCTTATTTACTAGAGGGTAGAGTTATTATTATTGTAAATGGATCTCCTTATGCTTTAATTACTCCAGCTGTTTTTGTAGATTTTTTGAAGTCTCCTGATGACAGAAATCTAAAATCCAATTATTCTAATTTTATAAAAGCTATTAGATTTATTGCCGCTACTTTTGCATTATTATTACCCGGATTATATGTAGCAATAACAAGCTTCCACCAAGAATTTTTACCTACTGAACTTCTTTTCTCAATTCTTGCTTCAAGAGATACTGTACCGTTTCCTGTAATCTTTGAACTTTTAATTATGGAAGTTTCTTTTGATTTAATTAGAGAGGCTGGTCTTCGTATTCCATCACCTATAGGTTCTACTATAGGTATTGTTGGCGGTATTATTTTAGGTCAAGCTGCTGTTAGTGCGGGAATTGTAAGTCCGATATTGATTATTATTGTTGCAATTACTGGTATATCATCATTCGCAATTCCTGATTATACTTTTGGATTTCATTTAAGATATTTTAGATATTTATTTATCTTTTTGGGATATGCCGCAGGTTTCCTTGGTATTGCATTAGGTTTATTTGTTTATTTAGTTATTCTTTGTGATACAAAATCATTTGGAGTTCCATATATGGTAGGTGTATCTAGCTTAGAAAATCCAAAAGGTTATGGTTATTTTCTCCCTCCTATTTGGAAAAGAGAATATAGAGCAAGTTTTTTAAATGCACAAAAAGACAAAAAGCAAGAACATATTTCTATGAAATGGAAGTATCAAAATAAATAATTATTAATAAATTACTTTTTTACAGGCAGTATCATGAAAATTTTAATATCACTAAAATATAATAATTTATTAATTATGAAAGGAGTTTTTAATGCCAGATTTAAAAATAACAACAAAACAAGCTATTATGCTAGTTGTTACAGTTATTGTATCTCATACAATTGTTACTTTACCCGCTACACTTTTGCAAGAGACAAAATCTGCAACTATATTAAATCTTATTTATGTTTCTATATTAGCATTAATACTAGTTTATCTTATCTGTAAACTCTTTAAAAAATTTCAAGGGCAAGATATAATAGATATTTCAGAATATCTAGGTGGTCCGTTTTTTAAAAATGTAATTGGTACAATATTTATAGTATATTTTTTAAGTAGCTCTGGTATCATTTTAAGAAATTTTGCTGAAGGATTAAAAGTAATTTATTTTCCAAATACCAATATTGCATTTATTATTTTGGCTTTTATCGTAACTATTTGTTATACTAATACATTACATTTTTCTTCAAATGCTAAAGCTGTTTCAATTATTTTACCTATTGTAATAATAAGCATCATATTTCTATTTATAGGTAATATTCAAAATTTTTCGCTTCAAAGGGCATTACCAATATTAGGAGATGGAGTATACAACACTTTTATTGCTGGAATTGGAAATATTGTAGCATTTGGTGGTATTTCCTGTTTATATTTTATTCCCCCTCTATTAAAAGAACCTGAAAAAATGAAAAAAATTGCTATTACTTCTATTTTAGTCTGTGCTTTTTATTTATTACTTTGTACATCTACTATTTTATTTATGTTTTCGTTTTTTGATACAGTAGATGAAATATTACCATTATATACTGCTGCAAGTTATATAGAATTTGGAACATTTTTTCAACGATTAGATGCAATTTTTCTTTTAATATGGGTTTTAGAAATATGTTGCTACTTAAGTATTGCTTGTCATTTCTCAATGTTTACATTTAAGAAAATAACTAAAATTAAGTATTTAAAACCTTTGGCATTTATATTCCCCTTATTCATATTTGGTATTACATTACTTCCAAAGACTATTGCTGACTCTAGATTTATTGGAGATATAGTCTATAAATACATTATATTAGCTGTTGTATTTTTATTAAGTTTTGCAATTCTTATTTTTGCTAATATAAGAAAAAAGAAAGAAGGTGTCCAAAATCAAGAACAAGATTAAAAAAATCATTATTTTTTTCATTATTATAGTGATTGCAATTGGCTTTAATTCTTCATATAGAGCAATAAATTTAAGCAATATTGCTATAGTTGTTGCAATGGCAATAGATACTTCTGAAGATAATAATTTAAAAGTTACATTCCAATTTACTCCTGCTTCATCTGTATCAGAAACTGGAACTACAGAAAAAGCTGAGTCAATAATAAATACTATAAATGCATCTTCTATAAGTTCTGCAATAAATCTCATGAATTCATATATTGGAAAAGAATTGAGTTTATCTCATTGCAAGTTAATTGTATTTTCAGAAGAATTAGCATCACAAGGCATCTCTGATGAAATTTTTACCTTGATGAATGATAATCAAGTTAGACCATCAACAAATATAGTTATTAGTAAATGTTCTGCCAAGTCTTATATTGAGAATTCTAAACCTTTATTAGAACCACTTTTAACAAAGTATTATGAGGTTTATAATAACTCTAGCCAGTATACAGGCTTTACTACAGATGCAACAATAGGCGATTTTTTTAATCATTTGAATTGCAAAAATTGTGAGGCTTTTGCAATATTAGGTGGAATTAATTCAGAACAGAATAATCCAGATACTAGCATTAACTCTCAAAAAGATTCTGCGATAAAAGCAAATGACTCTTCTGTTACAGGAGATTTGCGTTCAGAAAATGTTGGTCTTGCTGTATTTAAAGATGATAAATTAGTTGGAGAATTAACTGCTATTGAAAATTTATGTTTCTTATGCACTAGAAATGATATTGATGGTTTTTTAATTTCTGTACCTGACCCTAATAATGACACTAAATATATTGATATTTATTTGACTCCTGCAAAGAATTGTAAAAAAAGTGTTGATATTATAAATGGCTCTCCATATATAAAAGTAAATTATCAATTTACAGGAAGAATTTATTCTATGACTGAGTCTTCTGATTATTTAAGTTCAGAAAATTTAAATGATATTTCTGAGTCATGCAATAAATATTTAAAGTCTACTTTTACAAATTATTTTTATAAGACTTCTAAAGATTTAAATAGTGATATAAATGGTTTTGGAGAATATGCTTTAAATAATTTCTTTACTCTTGAAGAAAGTAGTGCATATAATTGGCAAGAAAATTATAAAAATTCTTTCTTTGATGTAACAGTTAATACAAATGTAAAATCTGGATTTTTATTAATGTAATCGTGTATTATATGGAGGTTCTTATGTCTTTAATATTTGATATTATATTTTTAATTTTTACTTTATATATTTTGCTTAGATGTATTGCTTATGGGATATATGAAATTAAAGAGGAAAATAATAAGTTTGGTGGAATTTTGTTTATCATTACTGGCATTGTAGCTGTGATATTTTCTAATATCTTAATGTTTATTAATGTTTAAAATTGCCAAAAGGTGACAAAAGATCCGTCCCTATTGGCAAATTTCAAAATCTATTTGTCTTAACATTTTGTTAGCTTTTTTTACCCTTATTTTTATTTTGTCACCTATTTTGTAAGTCTTATTGCTTTTTTCTCCTATTAGCCTTTTCCTGTTTTCATCATATATGAAATATTCATCTCCTAAATCTTCAAATCTAACTAAACCTTCTACAGTATTTTCTAGTTCCACAAATATTCCAAACTGTGTAACAGATGATATAATTCCTTCATATTCTTCTCCGACTTTAGATTCCATATATTCTGCTTTTTTAAGGTCTTCACTATCTCTTTCCACTTTTGTTGCTATTTTTTCTCTTTCTGATGACTGATATGCTCTTGCTGTTGCTTTTTCTTTATAATCTTCCACAAATTCTTCATCTACATTATAACTTTGTTCTAAATATTTTGATATTACTCTATGTATAAATAAATCTGGATATCTTCTAATTGGAGATGTAAAATGGCAATAACATTTACTTGCTATTCCAAAATGTCCTTTATTTTCTGCTTCATACCTTGCAACTTTTAATGTTCTTAGTATTAATGTTGATATTACTTTTTCTTCTTCTTTTCCTTTTATTTCTTCTAATACTTTTTCAAATTCTTTTGGATATACTTTATCTCCTACTATTTTTATTCTTAATCCAAAATCAAATAAAAACTTATTTAACTCTTTTATTTTATCTAAATCTGGTTCTTCATGTACTCTGTATATAAATGGTGCGTCTAACCAATAAAACTTTTCTGCTACTGTTTCGTTTGCAATTAGCATAAATTGTTCTATTATTTCATTACTAAAACTTGTTTCATATTTTCCTACATTTATAGCATGTCCATTTATATCTAAATCTATTTTGCTTTCTGGTATATCTAAATTCAAATAACCTGCATTTAATCTTTTTTCTTTTAAGATTTGAGCCAATTCTGCCATTAATTCAAAGTCTTTTATATATTTTTCGTATTTCTTTAATACTTTTTCATCAGATTTATCTAAAATCGCCTGTACATCATGATAATTCATTCTCTCTGTAACATTTATGATGCCTTTATATATCTCTGATGACACAACATTTCCTTTTGTATCAATTTCCATTGAACAAGAAAGTGTAAATCTATCTTCCCCTACATTTAAGCTACAAATTCCATTTGATAATTCTCTTGGAAGCATTGGAATAACTCTTCCTAGCATATATATACTAGTTCCTCTAATTAGAGCTTCTCTATCTAATAAACTGCCTTCTTTTACATAGTTACTAACATCTGCAATATGCACATCTAGCTTATAGTTTCCATTTTTAAGTTTTTCTACTCTTACTGCATCATCTAAATCTTTAGCATCTTCTCCATCTATTGTAAAAATTATATCATTTCTTAAATCGACTCTATTTTTTATATCTTTTTTGTCTATCTCTTTTCCGTATTTTTTTGCTTCTTCTACAACTGGTTCTGGAAATTTTGAAGGTAAATTATATTCTTTAATTAGAGAAAGCATATCTATTCCTGCCTCGTTTGGCTTTCCTAATACTTCTATTACTTTACCCTCTGCTTTTTTATTATTCATTGGATATTTTGTAATTTTAACTAAAACTTTATGACCATCTCTTGCTTTTCCAAAATCTTTTTTAGATATAAATATATCTGTACCAAAATTTCTATCATCTGGAATTACAAAACCAAAATTTTTATTATTTTGAAATGTCCCTACAACAGTTTCTTTTTCATGTTTAATAATCCTTTTTATTTTTCCTTCTGCGCTTTTTACTTTGTTCTTTTCTTCTATTATCTCGATTAAAACTTTATCTCCATTTAATGCATTTAAAGAATTTTCTTTTGATATGTATACTTCTTCATCTTGCCCATTTATTTTTACAAATCCATATCCTTTTGCATTTCTTCTATATATTCCCTCTTGATAATTTTCTTCTATTAATCTATATCTCTTTTTTCTATTTTTACCAATTTTAAAATTCATTTCTAGATTATTTAAAATCTCTAAGAATTCGTTATAATCTTTCTTAGGTACTCCTAATATCATGGCTAATTCCTTAGCCTTCATCGGCACATAATCATCATCTTTCATTAAACTTAGTATTATTTCTTCTCTTCTATTCATTTTTTTCCCTTCTTAAAACTAACTAAAAGGACAATTTAAAAAACTGCCCTTTATGCTATATATAATATTCCTAATACAACTGTTAATATTGCAAATATTACAGAATTTATAATAGTCCATCTTTTTAACTTTCCTTCTTTTGTCCTACTTTTATTTTTTTCATAAAAGTTATTTGTAGAAGAACCTGTTATTGTTGAAGATAAACCTGAATCTTCTTTTGACTGCATTAATGCTAATATTATTACTACAACAGCAATTATAAAATAAATAACTGTTACAATTGTTCTTGCTATTTCCATTTGTTTACTCCTCTCTGCTTGTTTGAGCTCTTTTTCAATTCAGGTGTTATTTTATCACATATTTAATTAAAATGCAATAACTTTTAATACATTCCGTCCATTCCTGCACCTGCTCCTTGGTTTCCGCAGTTACATGATTTTTCTTCTGGTAAATCTGTTACTAAGCTTTCTGTTGTGATTACCATTGATGCTATTGATGTTGCATTTTGTAATGCACTTCTTGTAACTTTTGTTGGGTCTACTATTCCAGCTTTTTTCATATCTACATAAGTTTCTGTTGCTGCGTCAAATCCTGTTCCTGCTGGTGATTGTTTTACTTTATCTACTATTACTGCTGGCTCTAATCCTGCATTTACAGCTATTTGTTTTGCTGGTTCTTCTAATGCTTTTAATACTATTTTAGCTCCTAATTGTTCTCCACCTTTAAGTGTTTCTACAAATTTTTCTACTTTAGGTATTACATTTATTAATGCTGTTCCTCCACCTGCAACTATTCCTTCTTCTACTGCAGCTTTTGTTGCAGATAATGCATCTTCTATTCTTAATTTTTTATCTTTCATTTCTACTTCTGTTGCTGCTCCAACACCAATTACTGCAACTCCTCCAGCAATTTTAGCTAATCTTTCTTGTAAAGATTCTTTATCATAGCTACTTGTTGTTTCATCTATTTGAGTTTTTATTTGTTTTACTCTATCTGTAATTTTAGCTTTATCTCCCATTCCATCAACTATAATTGTATTT
The DNA here is from genome assembly GCA_963928635.1 of Bacillota bacterium. GTDB lineage: Bacteria > Bacillota > Clostridia > TANB77 > CAG-508 > CAG-269. The sequence goes on from CAWVFT010000007.1 coordinate 7,938, forward strand.
TCTTTTTGTACTTTTACTTGTTTTGCTCTACCTAATTGTTCAATTGCTGTATCTTTTAGTTCTAATCCTAAATCAGATGTAATTACTTCTCCTCCTGTTAAGATAGCTATATCTTCAAGCATTGCTTTTCTCTTATCTCCAAATCCTGGTGCTTTTACTGCTACTACATTTAATACTCCTCTTAATTTATTTAGGACTAATGTTGATAATGCTTCTCCTTCAATATCATCACATATAATTACTAATTTTCCTGATTGTTGCATTAGACTTTCTAGTAATGGTAAAATTTCTTGAATATTACTAATTTTCTTATCTGTAATTAATATATATGGATTATCAACTACTGCTTCCATTTTATCTGTATCTGTTACCATATATGGTGATACATATCCTTTATCAAATTGCATTCCTTCAACTACATTTAATTCTGTATTTGATGTTTTTGATTCTTCAATTGTGATAACACCATCTTTTGAAACTTTTTCCATTGCTTCTGCAATTAATTCTCCAACTTCTGTATTATTTGCAGATATACTTGCAACTCTTGCTATATCTCCTTTTCCATTTACTTCTGAACTAATGTCTTTTAATCCTTCAACTGCAACTTCTACTGCTTTATCCATTCCTCTTTTCATAGCCATTGGATCTGCTCCTGCTGCAACATTTTTAACTCCTTCTTTTATCATGCTTTGTGCTAGAACTGTTGCTGTTGTAGTTCCATCTCCTGCAACATCATTTGTTTTTTCTGATACTTCTTTTACTATTCTAGCTCCCATATTTTCAAATTTGTCTTCTAATTCTATTTCTTTTGCTATTGTAACACCATCATTTGTTATAAGTGGTGCTCCAAAGCTTTTATCTAATACTACATTTCTTCCTTTTGGTCCTAATGTAACTTTAACTGTATTCGCTAATTTATTAACTCCTTCTAATAAAGATTTTCTAGCATCTTCTCCAAATCTAATTTGCTTTGCCATTTTAAATCATTCCTTTCCATTTTTTGTAATTTTGGTCAATTGGGGACAGGTCCCATTTAACCATTTTTGGTCAATTGGGGACAGGTCCCGTTTAACCATTTTGGTATTTTTTGGAATCTCTCCTCACAAATTCGTTACTATTCCACTTTTGCTAATATGTCATCTTGCTTTACTATTATATAATCTGTTCCTTCATATTTTACTTCTGTTCCTGAGTATTTACTTACTATTACATTGTCTCCTTTTTTTACATTCATTACTTCATTTTTTCCATCTATTACTTCACCTGGTCCTACTTCTATTACTTCTGCTATTTGTGGTTTCTCTTGTGCTGAGCTTGCTAAGATTATTCCGCTTTTTGTTGTTTCTTCGCCTTCTTTCATTTTTATTAATACTCTACTTCCTAATGGTTTAATCATTTCTATTACCTCCTTAATAAATTGTGCTATTTGCTTTTAGCACTCTTAACTTCTGACTGCTAATAATTTATACCCTATTATATGAAATGTCAATACCTTTTTTTAAAAATTCACAATTTTTTCACAATTAATATATTCACACTCAACAAATAATATTCTAAAAAGCTATAGTGATCAAACAAATGACCACTATAGCTTTCTAATACTTATGATTTCACTTTGCTTCTATTTCAGCATATCCATTTAGCGAATCGCAAAGTGAGTATGCTGTTTTCATACTCAAAAACGAATTCAAAATTCGTTTTTTGGCAAATGCATCTTTGAAAAAGCTTTTCATCAAGATAACTCTAGCCTCTGCAGAAAAATCATCTTGATTCACTTCTAGATATAAGATTCCCATACGCCTTTGTGACTTTGAAAGTATTGTAAATGACATTAATAACTTATATATTTTTTAACTCTTTTGCTTTTTGTATTAATCCCACAAAAATTGGTGATGGATTATCTGGTCTTGATTTTAACTCTGGATGGAATTGTCCTGCTATAAAATATGGGTGTCTTTTTTCGCTTAATTCTACTATTTCGACTAATGTTCCGTCTGGTGAAGTTCCTGAACATTTTAGTCCGGCTTTTTCTAATTCTTCTTTATAATCATTATTAAATTCGTAACGATGTCTATGTCTTTCATTTATTAATTCGTTTTCGTAAACTTTATATGCTAATGTTCCTTTTTTTATAATGCATGGATAGCTTCCTAGCCTCATTGTTCCACCTTTTTTTCTTATTTGCTTTTGTTCTTCCATTATGTGTATTACTTGATTTTTTGATTTATTATCAAATTCTGTAGAATTAGCATCTTTTAATCCTAATACATTTCTTGCATACTCTACTACTGACATTTGCATTCCTAAGCAGATTCCTAAAAATGGTATTTTATTTTCTCTTACAAACTTAATTGTTTCTATCATACCCTCTATTCCTCTGTCTCCAAATCCACCTGGTACTATTATTGCATCCATGCCTTTTAATTTTTCTGCAACGTTATCTTTGGTTATTTTTTCTGAATCTATTAATTTGACTTTTACATTTACATCATTTATAAATCCTGCATGATGACAACTTTCTATGACTGATATGTATGAATCTTCTAGTTTTGTATATTTTCCTACTATTCCTACATTAACATTTTTTTTCTTATCTATACTTTTAATTTTATTTATCATTTCTTCCCATTTACTATTATCTGGAACGTAGTTATCTAATTTTAAATGATTACAAACTTCTCTTGCTAAGCCCTCTCCTTCTAGCATTAATGGTACTTCGTATAGACATTCTGCTGTTAAATTTTGAATTACACTTGTTTTTCTAACATTGCAAAATAATGACAACTTGTCCTTGATATTTTCAGGAATTTCTTGCTCTGTTCTGCATACTAATATATTTGGTTTAATTCCTAGGCTTTGCAATTCTTTTACAGAATGTTGTGTTGGTTTTGATTTTATTTCGTTTGAACCAAAAATATATGGTAATAGTGTAACATGAATATATAATACATCTTCTGGATTTTTTTCAAGTCCTACTTGTCTTATTGCTTCAATAATTGATAATCCTTCAATATCTCCAACTGTTCCTCCTATTTCTGTAATTACAATATCAACACCCGTATTTTCAAATCCATATATTTTTTCTTTTATTTCATTTGTAATATGTGGAATTACCTGCACAGTTTTTCCTAAGTAGTCTCCTCTTCTTTCTTTTTCTATTACATTTGAATAAATTTGTCCCATAGTGATACTTGAATTTTGTGTTAGATTCTCGTTTATAAATCTTTCGTAATGTCCTAGGTCTAAATCTGTTTCTGCACCATCATCTGTTACAAATACTTCTCCATGTTCATATGGGTTCATTGTTCCTGGGTCTACATTTATATATGGATCAAATTTTTGTATTGTAATTTTATACCCTCTATTTTTTAAAAGCCTTCCTAGTGATGCTGCTGTTATTCCCTTTCCTAATCCTGATACAACTCCTCCTGTTATAAAAATATATTTTGTATTCATGACTACCCCTTTCTAAAAAGGACAAATCTAGCTTCGCTAGACCTTTTCTCTACTTTTTAATATTGGTTACATTAATTTAAGGTCTAGCAAGAAGCGTATAAGATTTGTCGACGTGAAAAATTGCTTTGCAATTTTTCTGTGCATCTATATTTTACTTTATAGGAAATTGCATTTCCTATAAAGTAAAAAAAGATTAAAAAAGTCGCCAAAATCGGTTTTTTTTTAATCTATTGTTATTGTATCATTTATTTTATTTTAATTCAAGTAAATTTTTAAAAAATTGCCAAAAAGCTATAGCCCTTTTGGCAATTTCAATTTTATTGAACATATTGGCTATAGAACCAGTTTGTATAGTCAAAATACTCTAATGTTTCTGGTAAACCATAATCTACACCTTTAGTATCTACACTAATTGAAGTTATTTTTACTGGATTTACAGGAGTACTTTCTTCTGTGTTTCCTGTTTCTTCTGAATTGTCAGCAACTTTTACTTCTACGTTTTCTATATTATGTACAACATCCATGCCTTCTATAACTTTTCCAAATGCTGTATAATTACCATTCAAACTAGTATTTTCTTTAGTCATGATGAAGAATTGTGCACATCCTGAATTATATGATTCATCTACTAATGATGGTGATGTTTGGCTGTAATCAGATCTAGCTAGACCGACTACACCTTCTTCAAATTTAAGAGTGTTATTTATTTTATTTGCAATAAACTCACCTTTTATTGTGTATTTATCATCTGTTCCACCATCTTTTAAGTCTTTTAATGTTGGCTCAGTTGCACCATCACCATTTTTTGTTCCTCCTTGAATCATAAAATCTTTTACAATTCTATGAAATGATGAGCCATTATAATATCCTCTATTTGCTAGTGCTATAAAATTTGCCACTGTTTCTGGAGCTTGATCTGGATATAATTCCATTTTTACCGTTCCAAATCCTTCTACTTCCATTGTTGCAACAGGATTCTCTACCTTCATTGTCAATTTGTTATAATATCCATACCCTACCCATACTATTAATGCTAATAAAACTATTAATATTACTATCCATAAAATTTTTTTTGCCATTTTTACTATCATTCCTTTCTAATTTACATATTTTGTTAAAAATTTTTAAAGTCTTAATCTTTATTCTAATATATTGTCAAACACAAATTGTTCTTGCATTCTTTTTAATGACTGTTTTATTGTTCTTGCTCTTACTTCACCTATACCATCAACTTCATCTAGACTTTCTATATCTGCTGCTAAAATATGTTGGAAAGATTTAAATGATGATACTAAGTTTTCTACTATATTTGTTGGCATTCTTGGTATCTTGTTTAAAATCCTATATCCTCTAGTATATACCCCTACTTCGTCATAATTATCGAAGACATCAAAACCTAGTAATTTTGCAATTGTTGATTCTTTATTTAATTCTTCATATGATAATTCAGATAAATTATCTAATACTTTCTCCGGTTTTAATTTCTTTTTAGTAGGTGCTAGATAATCTTTTATAATTAGTAATTCCTCTTTTTCTACTCCTCCAACTAGCTCTTCTAATTGCATTTTTACTAATCTTCCATCGTTGCCTAACTCATATATTTGCCCCTGTATTTCGTCTACAATTCTCATAACCATTTCTGCTCTTTGTATTGCTAATATTACATTTTGCAAGGTTACTATATCATTAAATTCATATTCATTTAATATATTTAATTTATTATCAAATACTTTTTTATATTTTTCTAAAGTTTGTACTCCTTGATTTGCTTTATTTAATACTGCATTTGTATCTTCTAATATATATCTATCATTTCCTTTAAATATTGTTATTATATTTCTTCTTTGCGAAATACTTATAACTAATTCTCCTGTTTGCTTAGCTGTCCTTTCAGCTGTTCTGTGTCTAGTTCCTGTCTCACTTGTCTCTATTTCTCTTGAAGGAATTAATTGAGCATTTGCAAAAAGAATCTTTTTTAAGTCTCCACTAAGTATTATTGCACCATCCATTTTTGCAAGTTCATACAATTTTGATGATGTATAATCTTCGTTTATTGTAAATCCTCCATCAACAACTTCTTTTATAACATCATTATTGTCTGTTATTAATAGCAAGGCTCCTGTTTTTGCTCTTAAAATATTTTCTAAGCCATCTCTTATTGGTGTTCCTGGTGCTATAAGTTTTAAAATATCTGTAATTGCATTATCATTTTTCTTTCTCAACTAAGTGCCTCCTTCTATAATAACCTTAAAATTCACAATTTATTATTTATATAATTCTAGTAATCTTATTTTAAATTCATTTTTTCCATTGCTTCTTTGACATTTCTAACCCCTATTATATCCAATTTAAACTTATCTTTCAAGACCTTTTTATTACTTTCTGGAATTACACAAGTTTTAAAACCTAATTTTTCCGCTTCTTTTAATCTTTTTTCTATTAGATTTATTCTCCTAACCTCACCTGTTAACCCTACTTCTCCCATTATAACAACATCTTTAGGTATTGCTATATTTTTAAAAATTGAAGCAGTTACTAATATAATTCCTAAATCTATTGAAGGTTCATTTATTTTTAATCCACCCACAACATTTACATACACATCCTGATTTCCAAGGCTTAGTCCTGCCTTTTTTTCCATAACTGCAATAAGTAATGCTAATCTATTAAAATCAATTCCATTTGCTGTTCTTTTAGGATATCCAAAAACTGTTTGAGATGTTAATGCTTGCAATTCTACTAATATTGGTCTTGTACCTTCTATGCATGAAACTATACAAGAACCTGCTGGATTGTCTTCTCTTTCCGAAATTAGAATATCTGATGGATTTAATATTTCTGTCATTCCTCCCTCTTTCATTTCAAACATTCCTATTTCATTTGTAGAACCAAATCTATTTTTTACTCCTCTTAATATTCTATAAGAAAAATATCTTTCTCCTTCTAAGTACAGTACGGTATCTACCATATGTTCTAATACTCTAGGCCCTGCAATTGTACCATCTTTTGTTACATGCCCAATTATTATTGTTGTTATCTCTCTCGATTTACAAACTCTCATTATTTGTGCTGTTATTTCTCTTACTTGACTTACACTTCCTGCAGCTGATGTTATATCTTCACTATACATTGTTTGAATTGAATCTATAATTACAAGTTTAGGATTATTATTTAATATTGTTTGTGTAACAATATCTATATTTGTTTCGCCTAAAAATAAAATATCTTCATTTTTTATTCCAAGTCTATCAGCCCTTAATTTTATTTGTTCTGCTGATTCTTCTCCTGAAACATATAAAACATTTCCTTCTCCTTTTACTTTATCACATATTTGCAAAATTAAGGTTGATTTTCCTATACCTGGCTCTCCTCCTAATAAAATTAGAGAACCTTTTACTAATCCTCCACCTAAAACTCTATCTAATTCTCCAAATCCTGTTGATATCCTTGTTTTTTCGCTTACTACATATGAATTAAGTTTTTGTGGTACATTTATTTTACCATCACTTAAACTTGTATTTGAATTCTTTGTTTCTACTATCTTTTGTTCGAAAAATGTATTCCAACTATTACATGCTGGACATTTTCCAAGCCATTTGGCAGATTCATATCCACATTCATTGCACACAAAAACTGTCTTATTTTTTGCCATAACTACTCATTCCTTTCTTAAGACGTAAATCAACAATTAATTCCAAAAAAAGTATAGCATACTTTTTTATGATATGCTATACCTTTTTTATTTTATCTTTAATTAATATCCTTTTTAATTTTCTATTTGTTTTTTCCAAATTTAATTTCTTGGAATAGGAAATCATGTACTTTATCCCAAGTAATTTGTTGATGTAAGAAGTCGTTTATTTCATCTTCAACTTTTTGTTGATATGGTGTTAATTCTACTCTTATTTCTTTATTCCAATCTATTTCTTGTAGCCAGAAAGCTTTAAATTTAGACCAGAAACCTCTTTTAACAGGTAGTTCTTCATTTCTTATAGTTCCTGCATTTTCAAAAACATTATTTTCTTTTAAATTGTCACCATTTACGAATTCAACTCCACCGAATACGCCCTTTACTCTGTTTTCTTCTCCTAAATCTGCCATTTTTATTCCTCCTTTGTGGTTTTACTTTTAAATATTTTATACTATATTTTTCTAAAATTTGCAAGCTATTTTAATATATTTTATATTATTTTTTTATTACAAATATATTACAAATCTGTAATATATTTCAAAAATATACTTTTTTTAGTATTTTCTAATTTTGTAATTCACAAACAACATGGTCTTTAAATGCCTCTTTACATTTTACTTTAACTAATCTATTATCTAAGTTTTCTTGAGAATTGCAATATGCTAATACATAATTTTTTGTATGCCCTTTATATGTACCTCTTTTTTCCTCTTCAAATAAAACTTCTAATTCTTTTCCAATATATTTTTCGTTATATTTTTTCTGAATTGTATCTGATAATTCTATTAATTTCTTACTTCTCAACTCTTTTATTTTTCCATCTATTTGCTTTGGCATAACAGCTGCTTTAGTTCCTTTTCTTTGTGAATATTTGAATACATGAATTTTATAAAATTTAATTTCTTCTAAAAATTTGTATGTAATATCAAATTCTTCTTCTGTTTCTCCGGGAAATCCTACTATCACATCTGTTGTAAGCATTACATCAGTATAATTTTTTCTAATTAAATTTATAATGTTTCTAAATTGCTCTGTTGTATATCTTCTATTCATTCTTTTTAATGTATCATCACATCCGCTTTGTAATGATAAATGAAAATGTGGACATATTTTATCTAATTTTTTTAGCCTAGATATAAATTCCTCATCAATTAATAGTGGCTCTATTGAGCCTAATCTAATTCTTTTTAAGCCTTCTACTTTATTTATTTCCTCTAATAAATCTATTAGTGCATATTCAGTTTTGAAGTCTTTTCCATATGATGCAATATGTATCCCTGTAATAACAACTTCTTTAATCCCTTGTCTTACAATTTGTTTTATTTCTTCTACAATACTATCTGGCTTTCTGCTTCTTACTCTGCCTCTCGCATATGGAATTATACAATATGAGCAATATCTATCACATCCGTCTTGAACTTTTACTACTGCTCTGGTTTTTTCTGTAAAAACAACTTGTCCAAAATCAATATATTCTTTTGATTTTAATACATTTTGAATTTGTACTTCCTTTTCTCTGTCTTTTATATATTTTTCTACATATTGAACAATATTGGATTTCTCATCATTTCCTAAACATAAATCTATTTCTGGAATTTTTTCTACTTCTTGTTTTGCTACTTGCACATAACATCCTACTGCAATTACTACTGCTTTTTCATTAATTTCTTTAACTCTTCTTAACATTTGCCTTGATTTTCTATCAGACATATTTGTTACAGTACAAGTATTTACAATATATATATCTGCTTTTTCTGTATGGTTTACTATTTCATATCCTTTTTCTAAAAATTTTTGTGCCATACCATTTGTTTCATATTGGTTTACTTTACAACCTAATGTTATAAATGCTACTTTCTTTTCCATAATTATTTTCTTTTCCCGTCTAATACATCTAAATTTTCTAATGCTTTTCCTGTTCCTAGTGCCACACATGATACAGTATCTTGTGCTATCATAACATTAATTCCTGTTTTTTCTTGTAATAGCCTATCTAATCCATCAATTAGGCATCCTCCACCTGTCATATATATACCTCTGTCACTAATATCTGCTGCAAGTTCTGGTGGTGTTTTCTCTAATACTCCATGAACTGCTTCTACTATCATCATAGCTGGCTCAATTAAAGCTTCTAACATTTCTGTTGAATGTATTGTTACTGTTTTAGGAAGTCCTGTAATTAAATCTCTTCCTCTAATATCCATTTCTGCATCTTGCATTTTAGGATATACACAACCTATGTTTATTTTTAAATCTTCGGCTGTTCTTTCTCCTATTGCGATATTATGTTTTTTCTTTATATATTTTACAATTGCTTCATCAAATTTGTCTCCTGCTACTTTTATAGAGCTACTAACAACAGATCCTCCTAATGAAATAACTGCTATATCTGTTGTTCCTCCACCTATATCTACAACCATATTTCCACATGGCTTACTTATATCTATTCCTGCACCTATTGCTGCTGCTATTGGTTCTTCTATTAAATATACTTTTCTTGCTCCTGCTTGAGTTGCAGCATCTATTACCGCCTTTTTTTCTACTTCTGTTACTTGTGATGGAATACAAATCATTATTCTTGGGGCAAATACAAATTTTCCACATACTTTGTTTATAAAATATTTAAGCATTTTTTCTGTAACTGTATAATCAGAAATTACTCCATCTCTTAAAGGTCTAGTAGCTACAATATTTCCTGGTGTTCTACCAAGCATTCTTCTTGCTTCTCCTCCTACTGCTAATACTTCTCCTGTATTATGATCTACTGCCACAACTGATGGCTCTCTTAATACTATACCTCTACCTTTTACATATACAATTACTGTTGCAGTTCCTAAATCTATTCCTACATCTTGACCAAATTTAAACATATCTTCCCCTCAAGCTTTCTAATATATTTATTTTTATTATTACAAATTTGTTTCAATTATATTACAAATGTAACAATTTATCAATACTTAAAATAGATTTTTTTCATTTTATAGTTACAATTCAGTACAATTAAAACTTAATAGCGTGAGAATATAATAATTTATTAATTTTGTAGGGACTTGTGGGGACCGTTCAAAAATTCTCAAAAGTTTGAAAAACTTTTGTTAGAATTTTTAGAATGGGGAGACGGAAAAATTAAT
>CAWVFT010000008.1:0-5382 GCA_963928635.1 Bacillota bacterium
TCCCATTGAACCTGGTCTTCTATGATACATAGAACCATGTCCCATTGGTCCTCTGTGTTGTCCATGACGTTTGATAACACCTTGGAATCCTTTTCCTTTTGATGTACCTTGTACATCTATTTTTTCTCCAGCTTCGAAAACATCTGCTTTTACTTCGTCTCCAACTTTTATACCTTCAACAGAATCTAATCTGAATTCTCTTAAATGTTTTTTGTTTGCAAGACCTGCTTTTGCAAAATGTCCTTTTTCTGGTTTATTTATATGTTTGTCTTTTACTTCACCAAATCCTAATTGTACTGCATTGTATCCATCAGTTTCTACTGTTTTTACTTGTGCAACTACACATGGACCTGCTTCAATAACTGTTACTGGAATAACATTTCCTTTTTCATCAAATATTTGTGTCATTCCTATTTTTCTTCCTATTATTCCTTTTTTCATGTTTTTTCCTCCTAACTATTGGCTGAATTATCGCTTATAAACTTCGTCTTGCGTTGTTAAAGTTTTAACTCAGCTTGGTTTTGTTTTGATTTTAAATTTTTCATTATAGTTTTATTTCTATATCAACACCAGCTGGTAACTCTAATTTCATTAAGCTGTCAACTGTTTTTTGTGTTGGATAAAGAATATCAATTACTCTTTTATGTGTTCTCATTTCGAATTGTTCTCTTGAATCTTTATATTTGTGTGGAGAACGTAAAATTGTAACTATTTCCTTTTGTGTTGGTAATGGAATAGGACCTGATACTTTTGCTCCTGTCTTTTTAGCAGTATCTACTATTTTTTCAGCAGACTGATCTAAAATTACATGGTCATAAGCTTTTAGTCTTATTCTTATTTTTTCACTTGTTACAACTGTTGAATTTGCCATTGTAATTTTCCCTCCTTTTCTTTTTTTAATGTCAGGGGACACACCTTTCCTTTTGGTCATCTCCTGCTATAAAATTACCGTGGCAAGTTAAAACGCACTCTCGTGTTTTGAAAAAACTCTTTATAAAACCCCAAAATATGCATGATAATCTTGGGATAAGTGCTAAAAATTTAAACTTACCGCCTGGTCTTTGCCATGACATACTCCACTAAAGTTCCCTCCACCCTTAATTCCGTAAGGATGTAGCCACATTTAGCTTCAACGCTTTATTCATGCGCATATATTATACATCGCTTTTTTCCGTATGTCAACAGTTATTTTGAATATTTTTCACTTTTCTTTACAAAAATAAATATTTTTGATATCCTATAAATAATAGTTTAAAATATTATTATTAAATCGAGGAAAGGATTTTTTGTATGTTTATTTTTATTATTATTTTATTAATACTTTTAATGTACGTTTTATTACAATATAATTCATTTATAAAAAAGAAAAACGCTGTTGAGCAATCAAAATCAGCAATTGATGTATATTTAACACAAAGATTTGATTTAATTCCAAATCTTGTTGCATGTGTCAAAGCATATTGCGACCATGAAGAATCTATTTTTGAAGAAATTACCGAACTAAGAAGTAAATATTATGAAACTCGTAATTTAAAAGATGGTGCAATTGTTAATAATGAATTTAATGATATTCTTGCTATCGGTGAAAATTATCCAAATTTAAAAGCAGATACTCAATTTATGAACTTACAAAAAAATCTTCAGAAAACAGAAAATCAACTTCAAGCTGCAAGGAGATTATATAATATGGATGTTACGAGTTATAATAATTCTATTGATATGTTTCCTTCTAGCATCATCGCTAAAATTTTTCATTTTAATAAGGAAGATTTATTTGATGCCGATATTGATGCAGAGTCTAATATAAATATAAAGAATACTTAAAGTTTTATTAGATGTCTATATGTTTTGGAGGGATTTTATATTATGGAAAATAATTTTGATGTATTTTATAAAGAATTAAAGGAATATTGCAAAAATGATATTTCTCTTTATAAAAAGAATGTACGAAATGCTATAATTTTAGCTATATTGATTATTGCTGTTTTTTTAGGGCTAATATTGTTTTTGTGCCGTAATTTCACTGGACTATATCCATTCTTTATTATTGTTGCACTTATTATACTATTGCCTACTATTTATTCTTTAAAAACTAATGAATATAATAAAATTTTAAAGTATAAAGTATTGGGGTTTTTAGCACAAAAATGTAATTCTACATGTAGGTTCGATAATTCTTATAAAGTTACACCAGAAATATATCGCAATGCTAATTTTAATATTAATTTTGATAGGCTTTTGTCAGATGACTGCTTGAATGGAACTTTAGATAATGGCTGTCTTTTCAGTTTTCAAGAAATATCAGTTCAAAATAAAGTTAGAACTAAAAATGGAAAAATCCATTACGTAAATTTATTTCATGGTATTTTTTGTTTAATAGAATTGCCTATAATATTTTCTTATGATTTAAAAGTTATTAAAAATGATATATCAAATAATCTTTGGTTTATAAATAAAAATAAATTAGAAATGGATTCAGCAAGCTTTGAAAAAGTTTATGATGTATATTGTAATAATAAAATTGCAGGGATGCAAATTTTCACGGCAGATACAATGCAGAAAATATTAGATTTTAGGGAAAAATATAAGATGTACCCTGAAATATCTTTAAGGAAAAATTATTTATATTTGCGTTTTCCTATCTTTAAAAATAGCCTTGAACATAGTTTTTTTAGAAAAGTCTTAGATTATAAGGAAATTGAGTCTTTTTATAATCTACTATATTCTGTTATAAGTCTTTCTGAGAACTTTTCAAATAACATTTTAGATTTGCCATTTTAATATATTTTAAAAATTGATGTTATATTTCATATATTTTATATGACTTATATAACATCAATTTTTTTCTACATAATAATTGTATTTTTAAAATAAAAGTATCTAATCTTCTTTACTTATTTATTGTCAATAATTTTTTCTATTGATTTTTCTCTCATTTCTTTTATTATTTTACAGCTTTCATTTAATTTTTGTTGTTCTTTTTCATTTAAGTCTAATGTTAATAACTCTCTTACTCCATTACTATTAACAATTGCTGGAACTCCAATATATATATCATCTTGACCATATGCTCCATCTTTTAAATATGTTGAAACTGTAAGTATTGCATTTTCATTATCTAAAATTGCTCTTACTATTCTGTTTAAGCCCATACCAATTCCATAATAAGTAGCTTTTTTCTTTTCAATTATTTCATATGCTGCTTTAACGACATTTTCATGTATCTTTTCCAAATCTGACATTGGATGTTTATTATCTTTCATAACATTTATTACTTTTTTACATCCTACGTATGCGTAATCCCATGGTACAAAAGATGAATCTCCATGTTCTCCCATTATATATGCATGTATGTTTTTGCTAGAAATTTTTAAATAGTCTGCCATTAAATAACGTAATCTTGCCGTATCTAGTACTGTTCCTGAACCTAATACTTGATTTTTTGGTAATCCAGATACTTTTGCAACTACATATGTCATTAAATCTACTGGGTTGCTTGCTACAACAATTATTCCATTAAATCCGCTTTTCATTATATTTTGTGTTATTTCTTTCATTATTTTTGTATTTGTTTCTGCCAATTCTAATCTTGTTTGACCTGGCTTTTGTGCTATTCCTGCTGTTATAACAACAATTTGTGCATCTTTGCAGTCATCATAATCTCCTGCTTTTATTACCATCTTTTGTGGTGCGAATGGTAAGCCATGCGATAAATCCATTTCTTCCCCTATTGTTTTATCTTTATCTATATCAATTAATATAAGTTCATTTACTCCCCCTCTATTTAGCATAGCATATGCCATACTCATACCTACAAAACCTGTTCCTACTAAAACTACTTTTCCTTTTTTCATATTTACATTCATTCCTTTCTTTCTTAAAGCACAAATCTGGTTGAAAAAGACTTAAATAATTATTTTTCAACCTTATCATCCTTTTAAATATTATGTGTGAGTTTTTAGTATGATTTTTTATAATTTATATCTTATTATTTTCTCACCACCATATATAATACACATATTTTGCTACTTTTTCAAGAAAAATATTTTACTTTTTGATTTTTTTGTGATATAATTTCAAAAAATTTTAGTAAGGAGTGTATTATTATGTCTCAATCAGATAATACTACTGCTTTGGCTGAAAATAAAGTATTGATTTTATACATATTAAATCAAATTGAGGATGGAATTATTCAAGATGGATTATTTAAGATTATAACCTCAATAAATGATGTTAATTACTTTTATTTTAAACAAGTTTTAACAGATTTAATAGAAACAAAGTTAGTAGGAATCTTTACAAAAGATGAAGAGAATGATGATGATGTAATTAAAATAACAACAGAGGGAAAAACTGCTTTAACACTTACTCAGGATGTTTTACCAGGAATACTAAAATTAAAGGCTGATAATGTTTTTAAAAAGGAATTTTCTTCTGTAAATGAAGAAACTTCTGTTATAGCTGAATTTATTCCTAAAAATGAAAATGATTATACTATAAAGTGTAAAATTGTAGAAAACAATGAATCAATATTTGAGGTTAGGACTTTTGCTGGCTCTAGAGAAAGAGCGCAACGAATTGTTGATAATTGGAACAATAATGCTTCTACTATTTACCCTAAAATATTAAATTTATTATTAAACAACCAAGAATAATATTTATTTTTTTAGTTTATGATATATTATTTTTCTGTATATATACGTTTTTTTACATTACAGGAAAATTATTTAAAAAAGCCTTGTAAAATGGGCTTTTTTATGTTATAATTATCTTATATTTTGAAATGAGGTGAAAACTTAAAACCTAGTTTTAAGGAAATTATGAAGGAAAAAGTTGGAATTATTAAAGAAAAAAGATCTGATTTTTT
This sequence comes from Bacillota bacterium, assembly GCA_963928635.1. Classification (GTDB taxonomy): domain Bacteria; phylum Bacillota; class Clostridia; order TANB77; family CAG-508; genus CAG-269. Next base: position 4,868 of record CAWVFT010000008.1, read on the forward strand.
TGGTTTGTTGAAGAACCTTTTTGGTGATGGCTCTTCTCAGAGCAAAGGTCAAGAAGAAACTATTTCAGAGTCTCAAGATATTTCTGAATCAGATAGAAAAATTTTATTGCAGTCATTAAAAAAATATGAAAAATTGGCTGAAAAAACATTTGATTATAATACAGAGCGACCAAAAAAATCAAAAATAAAAAAAGATGTAGAAGTTACGCTTCAAGAACAACCAGAAAACATTCAACAAGCAAAATCAATTTCTGAACATGATGAACGTGAACATTAAAAGATATAGAAAATTTTAAATTTTCTGTATCTTTTTCTTGACAAATGGGAAAACTCAATGTATAATGAATATCGTTATTAGAAATGGCGAAGTAGCTCAGTTGGCTAGAGCATTCGGTTCATACCCGAAGGGTCATGTGTTCGAATCACATCTTCGCTACCAATGTAAAAATCTATGCAAGTAGCTTGTATCTAAGGATGCAGGCTATTTTGATGTTTCTAAACTAAAAAAATTTAAT
>CAWVFT010000009.1:0-17780 GCA_963928635.1 Bacillota bacterium
TACATGAATGGTTTAGAAATAAAGTACCAGGAAATGACTTAAGAACTATATTAAAAGATTTAGTCACATTAGATTTTGAGAATTTTGAATATAAATTTAAAAGATTAGTAAAAGAAATGTTTAGCTTTATGGATGTAGGAGAAGATACAGCAGAAAACTTTTATCATGCATTTGTGTTAGGAATGTTAGTAGGACTAAAAGACACATACTATGTAAATTCAAATAGAGAATCAGGACTGGGGAGATATGACATAATGCTAGAACCAAAAGATAAAAATGGAAATAGCTTTATAATGGAATTCAAACTATATAACGAAGATAAAGAAGAGAGCATAGAAGAAATAATAGAGACTGCAAAAAAACAAATAGAAGAAAAAGGATATGAAACAAATTTAAAAGAAAGAGGCTTTACAAATATAACAAAAATAGTATTCGCATTTAAAGGTAAAGAAGTAAAAATGGAAGTTGTCCAATAGGGACGTAACAAATTAAGCAAAAATTGTTCAAAAGGGACACACCTATTGAATATATTTAATATAAAAAAGAAATCTCAGAAAATAAAATATAATTTCTGGGATTTTTTATTTTGATAAAAAAATTACAAATAAAATAAAAGTAAACAAATGAGGGAGGAATAGAACAAATGAGACGATTTTTAAGAAAAAAAGGAGAGAAAGGTATAACATTAATTGCATTAGTAATTACAATAATTATTTTACTAATATTAGCAGCAGTAACAATATCAGCATTATCAGGAGATAATGGAATACTAAGAAATGCAGCTAAAGCGAAAGAAGAGACAGAAATAGCAGATGAAAGAGAAAAAGTTGAATTATCAGCAGTAGGGGCATTGGCAGAAGAGTTAGGGGGAGAGATACAACAAAGTATATTAGAATATGAATTAGGAAAATATTTTAAAAACGGAAAATATGCAGTAGAACCAGGAACAAACGAAGATGGAACAGAAGGATATATTGTAACCATAACAGAAAATGATCCAAATGGAAGACAATATTTTGTAGATAAAAATGGAAATGTAACAGAAATGACAAGTGGACCAAAAGTAACACATAGTATAAGTCCAGAGGGACAAATACAAAGTGGAGAAAAAATAACAATTACAATAACAGCAGAGGCAACAGAAGGAAAAATAACAAAAATAACAAAGCCAGATGGGAGTATAGTAGAAAATTCAAATACAACAACATATGAAGTAAGCGAAAATGGAAGTTATACTTTTACGGTAGAAAAAAGTAATGGAAGTGAAACAGTATACACAGTACAGATAACAACAGGTTTAGCAGCAGAAGAATTTAGTAGAAAGTATGGAGAAGTGGATGTAGTATTTTTAAATGGAACAACTGATAATGTAAGTAATAATGCAAATGCACCAATATTAGGAAGCAATATGACGCCAGTAAATTTTAATAGTAGTACTAATACATGGCAAGAAGTAAGTGAAAGTGAATGGACATATAGTTATAATAATGAAGCAAGAACAAGTAATTGGGCAAATGCAGTAGTAAAAGATGGAGATGAAATAACAGGATATTTTGTATGGATACCAAGATATGCATATAAAATAACGTATTATGATAGTAGTTATTCGACAGTAGTAGGATATAGTGATGCAAGAGGAATAGTAACAGCAAATGGAGGAGAATATATAGGAGCAGGAAGTAGAAGAAAAGTAGGAGAAAATTATGTAGTACACCCAACCTTTACAAATGATATAGAAGTAGGAGGCTGGGGAACCGAAACAGAGGGAATCTGGGTAGCAAAATATGAAGCAAGTAGTAGTAATCCAAACGCAAGCTATGGAGGAGGAAATATAACAAATTATGATGTAAAAGTATTACCAGGAATAACAAGTTGGAGAGCTATAGAAAAAGGAAATGCATATACAGTATCAAGAAATTATAGTACAGAAAATAATAGTCATTTAATGAAAAATAGTGAATGGGGAGCAGTAGCATATTTAAGTTATAGCAATTATGGAGTAGGCTCAAGCACAAAAGTAGAACGAAATACAAGTAGCAGTTATTATACAGGAGGAAGTAATACTGAAAGTGCAATATACACAACAAATGGAGGACAAAGTACAACAGGAAATGCATATGGAGTATATGACATGAATGGTGGAGCATCGGAAATAGTAGCATCATATGTAAATAATGGAAATTCAAATCTAACATCATATGGACAATCACTAATAAATGCAGGAACAAGTGATAAAAATGAAGAAAAAAGAACAGTACAAATATATGAAGCAAGTAATGGAGGAGATAATAGTACTTCAGATAATCGAGCTTCAAATTACGAACTAAGTGGAGAAAAAAATGTTTGGAGATGCGACATACGAAACATCAACAAACAGTAACAGTACTAGAGGTTCATGGCAATCAGCGTGCGCCGACTTTCCTGGCACGAGCAGTCCGTTCTTCCTTCGTGGTGGCAATTACGGTGATAGTTACTCAGGCGTGTTCTATTTCGACCACAACAGTGTCTATGCCGTTGCCAGCTATTCGTTCCGTCCGGTGCTTGTGCCCTAGCACTTTGATATGTGACCTTGTTCCTAAATCCCTTTATGTTGGTACGTGATTAACAAAAAGAAGTATTAAAACCTTCTAAAATGAGATGTAAAATAAAAGCATCAAAATTTTAGGAGGTTTTTAAGATGTTAAAAGTTTATGAATTGAAATAAATTATTGAAAAATGATAGCATAATGTAGTATAATAAAATTGTAAGAATTTTTAATAGTGAGGTTATATATGAAAAGATTTTTTACAATGTTAATAATGAGTATAATAATTATATTACTTATAGCAGTATTAGGTATTCTAGGATACTTAGTATGGCAAGAAATAGATGGAGAAGCTGTAGCAGATACAGTACAAAATTTTGTATCAACAGTTACAAGCATAGCAAAAGAAGAAAACTTAAGTACACCAGGAATAATAGATACAACTTCAAGTGAATTAGAAGAAACACCAACAGTTAATGTCAATTATGACAATGTAGTAGTAGATAATTATTTTTATGACCAATTGGAAGAACCATCAAAAAAAATATATAAGGCTTTAGAAGCAAATAAAGAGAACATGAAAACAGGAACATATCAAATAAACTTAGGAAATCAATTTACAGATATTCTTTCTAAGTCTAATGGAGAGGATTTATTAGGAGATTATTATCAGTCAGCAGTTGAGACATATATATATGATAATCCAGATGTATTTTATTTAGATGTAAATAAAATGTATTTAAATATAGAAACAACAACAAAAGGGAAAAATGTAAGTTATAATGTATTTATAAATAATGGAAGTACAACAAATTATTTAGATGAAGGATATAATTCAGAAAGTCAAATTAGCCAAGCAATAGCACAGCTAGAATCTGTAAAACAACAAATAGTAGCACAAGCACAGGCACAAGGATCTACATATAGTCAAATAAAATATGTACATGACTATATAGTAGATAATACTAATTATGATAGTACAATATCAAACACAGATATATATAATATTTATGGAACTCTAATTAGAAAAAGTAGTGTATGTGAGGGATATGCTAAATCTTTTAAATATATAATGGATGCATTAAATATACCATGTGTAATGGTAATAGGGGAAGCAACAAACAGTTCAGGAGAATCTGAGAGCCATGCATGGAATTATGTTCAAATAAATAATATTTGGTATGCCATAGACTGTACTTGGGATGACCCTGTTGTAATAGGTGGAGGAAGAGCAAGTAGTAGTTCCAAAACTAGATATTTCTTAAAAGGTTCAAATACCTTTAATGAAGACCATTTTCCAAGTGGACAATTCACACAAGGTGGAAAAACATACGAATACCCAGTTCTAAGTCAACTTGATTACAACAGATAAATGTAATAATTTATTAAATATGATAAGGAATGATTTTATGATAACATTAAAAGATTTACTACCAAATAAAATAAAAGTATATGCATTTGTAGGACCATCAGGAACAGGAAAAAGTTATAGAGCACAAATGGTAGCAAGTGAAAAAAATATTAATTATATAATAGATGACGGATTATTAATCAAAGATAATGAAGTAATTGCAGGAGAATCAGCCAAAAAGGCTCCAACGAAAATAGAGACTGTAAAACATGCGTTATTTTATAATGATGAAGAAAAACAAGAAATTCTTAAAGCTTTTAAAAAGTATAAACCAGAAAGTATATTAATACTTGGAACATCAGACGGAATGGTAAAAAAAATCGCAGAAAATTTAGGACTTCCAGAAATATCTGATACAACATATATAACAGATGTAGCAACAAAGCAAGAGATGGAAACAGCAAGAAGAATAAGAGTGACAGAAGGAAAACACGTAATACCAGTTCCTACATTTCAAATAAAGAAAGACTTTTCTGGATATTTATTAGACCCTTTGCAAATATTTAAATCAAAAGGAAAAGGACAAAAACCATATATTTCAGAAAAATCAATAATTAGGCCAACATTTAGTTATATGGGTAATTTTACAATTTCTGATACAGTTTTTAGACAAATATTAGAATATCTGGCATCTAAGACACCAGGAATATATAAAATTTTAAGAAGTAGAGTAGAAAATTATGGCGAAGGTGTAAGACTATATATAGAAGTAACCGTAGTTTATGGATTTAATGTAGTAAAAGATATAAAAGATTTTAAAGAAAAAGCTAAAAAAGAAATAGAAAAATTAACAGCGATGAATGTAGTTGAATTAGAAGTTGTAGCCAAAAACATTTACGTACCAGAAAAAGAAAATTAGAAGAAAAGGGGAAATACAATGTCATTTGTAGTAGCAATAGATGGACCAGCTGGGACTGGTAAAGGAACTGTAACAAAATTAGTAGCCGAAAAGTTAAATTTTATAACCATAGACACAGGAGCAATGTATAGAGCAGTAGCATTAGAAGCTGTAAGAAAAAATATAGAGCCAAATGATGATGAAGGCATAAAAAAAATGATGAATAATATAGATATTCAATTAAAAAAAGTTGATAATACGCAAAAAGTTTATTTAAATAGTGAAGATGTCACGAAAGATATTAGAACACCAAATATAGACCAAAATGTTTCAAAATATTCAGCAATTTCATATGTTAGAGAAAAAATAACACCAATACAAAGAAAAATGGGAGAAAACGCAAATGTTATTATGGAAGGTAGAGATATTGGTACAATTGTATTTCCAGATGCAGATGTAAAGATATTTTTAGATGCATCTGATGAAGAAATAGCAAATAGAAGATATAAGCAAAACTTGGAAAGAGGCATAAACAGTACATATGAACAAGTTTTAGAGGATATCAAAAAAAGAAATGAATATGACTCAAAAAGAGATGTGGCACCTTTAAAAAAAGCAGAAGATGCTATTTATATAGATACAACAAATCTTACAATAGAAGAAGTAGTTAATAAAGTTTTAGAAATAATAAAAGATAAGAAAAGTAAATAGTTTATATTGAAATACATTAGTATATTTGAAAGGGAGAAAAAACATGAAAGTAATCAAAGCAATTATAAAATGGATAGTAAGAGGAGCATTATATATTTGGTTCAAAGTATGCTATCAAGCAGAGATAAAAGGATTAGAAAATATTCCAAAAGAAGGACCACTTATTTTTTGTGGAAACCATAGAAGTTATTTGGATCCACCATTGATGGTAGCAACAGCTAAAAGAGATATGAAATTTTTAGCAAAAGAGGAATTATATGAAAATAAATTTTTAAAGTTTTTAGGGTGGGCATTTGAAGCAATACCTGTTAAGAGAGACGAAAAAGATGTATCAGCAATAAAGAAATCTTTAAAAGATTTAAAAGAAGGAAAATGTATAGCTTTATTCCCAGAAGGAACTAGAAATGGACTAGAAAAAGGAGAAAAAGTAAAGGACGGAGTAGCATTTTTTGCAGTTAGAAGCGGTGCAAAAGTGGTACCTTGCGGAATAAAGGGAGGAGCTAAAGAACATCATAAAATTACAATTACATATGGAAAGCCTTTAGATTATAGTGAGTATAAAGGAAACAAAGATAAAGAAGTATTAGATAAAATTGCTAATGAAATTATGGAGAATATTATCGAATTAGCTAAATAATGGTTATTAGATACCTAAAATAGTAGAAAAAATGGAAAATTAGAGTTTTCAAAATTTTTTGTATGAAAATACGAATTCGCAAAGACGTGACATATTGCACAAAAACACTTGCAAAAATGTGAAAAAAATCACAAAAAAGCTTGCAAAAGTGTGATTTTAAAAGTATAATTAGTATAGAAAGAACATATGCTAGTAATTGGAGATGGTTTGTTTGAAAAGATTTATATTCAATGAATTAACAAAGTGGAAAGAAAGCAAATATAGAAAGCCTCTAATTTTAAAAGGGGCAAGGCAAATAGGAAAAACATATATATTGAAACAATTTGGAGAAGAAAATTATGAAGGAGTTGCATACTTTAATTTTGACCATGATGAAGATTTATATAATTTATTTGAGAATACAAAAGATCCAAAAAGAATTTTAGAACAATTATCATTCATATATGGAAAAGCTATATTGCCAGAAAAGACCTTAATAATTTTTGATGAAATTCAAGAATGTCCAAATGCATTAAATAGTTTAAAATATTTTCAAGAAGAAGCAAATGAATATCATATAGTTTGCGCAGGCAACTTGCTAGGAATAAGATTATCACATACATCATTTCCAGTAGGGAAAGTAGAATTTTTAAATATGTATCCGATGACATTTAGTGAATTTTTAATTGCAGACAATTGTGAAAATTTGGTAGAGTATATGAAAAGCATAAAAAAAGTTGAAAATATTCCAGATATATTTTTCAATCAATTAGAAGAAAAATTAAAAGCATATTTTATAATTGGAGGTATGCCAGAAGCGGTTAAAATTTGGATAAATGAAAAAAATATAGAATTGGTAAATAATGTTCAAGAAAATATTTTAAAAGCATATGAAAGTGATTTTTCTAAACATACAAATAATAACGAATCAAATAAGATTTCATTAATATGGAACAGCATTCCTTCACAATTAGCAAAAGAAAACAAAAAATTTCTATATCAAACAATTAAAGAAGGAGCACGAGCAAGGGAATATGAAAATGCATTAAACTGGTTAAATGATGCCAATTTAATTTATAAAATTTATAATGTTACCAAAACTGATTTTCCATTAAAAGCATATAATGATTAAAGTTCATTTAAGATTTATATGAATGATGTTGGATTACTTAGAAGAATGTCAAATTTAGATAGTAGAATTGTAGTAGAAGGAGATAAATTATTTGAAGAATTTAAAGGTGCATTTACAGAAAATTATGTATTAAATATATTAACTAGTATGTTAGATGTAGTACCGAACTATTATATATTTGATAGACATGAAATAGACTTTATGATTCAATATAAAAATGAAATAATTCCTATTGAAGTAAAAGCAAGTAAGTCAACCAATAATATAAGTCTGACAAGATACAATGAGAAAAATAATAATAAATTAGCTATAAGATTTTCAATGAACAATTTATCTCAAAGTGGTAAGGTTTTGAATATACCGCTATTTTTAATAGAATATATGAATAATTTTATATAAAAGTTTAATAAAAGAAAAATAAATGTAGTATAAGAGAGGTAGAAAGACTTTTCTGATTATAACAGTAAAATCCCTAAAAACAAAAAATTGACAAATTTATTGTAAAGTAGTATAATATATAAGTATATTTAAAGAGAGACGACGTTTTTCAAAAGTGAAAAGCGTCTTAAGTTATGTTGATACAATTTGAAGTTACATAAACTAAGAACAAACAAAGAGAAAATTAAATAAAAAGGGAGAGAGAAAAATGAACAACAAAAATATAAGAAACATAGCAATAATAGCACACGTAGACCATGGAAAAACAACACTAGTAGATGCAATGCTAAAACAAAGCCACGTATTTAGAGAAAATGAACAAGTACAAGAAAGAGTAATGGACTCAAATGACCTAGAAAAAGAAAGAGGAATAACAATTTTAGCAAAAAACACATCAGTAATGTATAATGGAACAAAAATAAATATAGTAGACACACCAGGTCATGCTGACTTTGGAGGAGAAGTAGAAAGAGTGCTAAAAATGGTTGATGGTGTACTATTATTAGTTGATGCATTTGAAGGAGCAATGCCTCAAACAAGAGAAGTGCTAAAAAAATCTTTAGCATTAGGCTTAAAGCCAATAGTTGTTATAAACAAAATAGATAGACCAGGAGCAAATCCAGAAAAAGTTGTTGATCAAGTAATAGAACTATTTATAGAATTAAATGCAACAGACGAACAACTAGATTTCCCAGTTGTATATGCATCTGCAAAAAATGGAATAGCAAAAATGGATTTATCAGAGAATACAGATAATTTACATTGCTTATTTGAGACAATAATAAATACAATAGAACCACCAAAATGCGAATTAGAAGGACCAGCACAAATGCTAGTTTCAAACATAGATTATGATGATTATGTAGGAAGAATAGCAATAGGAAGAATAGAAAGAGGAACAGTAAAATTAAATATGCCTGTAAGTGTATGTGGAAAAGAAGATAAAATAGCACAAGGAAGAATTGCAAAGTTATACACATATCAAGGATTAAAGAAAATAGAGGTTGAAGAAGCATCAGCAGGAGATATAATTGCTATTGCTGGTATATCAGATATCAATATAGGAGATACAATATGTGATTTAAATCATCCAGAAAAAATACCTTTTGTAGATATTGATGAACCAACAGTTTCTATGACATTTAGTGTAAATAATGGACCATTTGCTGGAAAAGAAGGTCAGTTTATTACATCAAGACATATAAGAGATAGATTATTTAAAGAATTAGATAGAAATGTATCTTTAAGAGTTAAAGAAACAGAATCACCAGATTCATTCGAAGTATCTGGAAGAGGAGAGTTGCATTTATCTGTATTAATAGAAACAATGAGAAGAGAAGGTTTTGAATTATTAGTATCTCGTCCAAAAGTTATAATTAAAGAAATTGATGGAGTAAAATGCGAACCGATAGAAGATTTAGTAGTTAATGTTCCAGATGACTGTGTTGGAAATGTAATAGAAAAATTAGGAAGAAGAAAAGCAGAAATGGTTAATATGGAACCAGCAGAACAAGGACATACAAAAATAGAATTTAAAATTCCTGCAAGAGGGTTAATTGGATATAGAACAGAATTCTTAACAGATACTAAAGGTGAAGGAACAATGAACCATATATTCAATTCATATGAACAATATAAAGGAGATATTCAAGCACGAGTAAGAGGAACAATAGTAGCATTCGAACCGGGAAAATCTGTAACATATGGATTATACAATGCACAAGATAAAGGAGAATTATTTATCGGACCAGGTGTAGATGTATATGAAGGAATGATAGTTGGCTTAAATTCAAGAGGAGAAGATTTAAGCATAAATGTATGTAAAGAAAAACATTTAACAAATACTAGAGCATCAGGTTCTGATGAAGCATTAAGATTAGTACCACCAATTCAAATGTCTTTAGAAAAAGCAATAGAATTCATACAAGATGACGAATTAGTAGAAGTAACACCAAAATCAATTCGTTTAAGAAAGAAAATATTAGACACAAGGGAAAGAGAAAGAGCAAATAGAAATAAATCAAATTCTTAAGATATAAAAAGTACAGTAATAAATATTATATTTTTTATTACTGTACTTTTAAAAATTTGCAACCATTCGATTTTATGATATAATAATAAAAAAGTAAAATGAGAAGAAAAATTGAAGCATAATTACTAAATTTTTTCTAACCAAATTTCTGATTTAAGAAAGGAATGAGAATAAAAGTGAATTTTAGAAAGAAAGCTATTGAATTATATAGACAAGGAAAAAACATAGAAGAAATACAAAAAGTTGTAGGTATACCAGTAGAAATAGAAACAATGGAAAAATGGGATAAAGAAGATAAAAAATATAATTCAATAAAGGAATATGTAAAAAGATGCATGAAGTTAAGGCAAAACTTAAAAAATAGAGATAAATTAACTGATAGTCAAAGAGTATTATATAATGGGCAATTAAAAGATGCAGCAAATTCCATATTAGAAATAGACCCAGAAAATATTATTGCAAAAAAAGACTTATTTAATGCTTTATATAATCTAAAAGAATGGGAACAAGCAAGTGATGTAGGAAAACAAATATTAGAATCTGAAGAAGAAAATATAGTTGTATTAAATAAGTTAGTTAATATTAGTTCAAGAAAAAAAGATTATGATTCAGCCATAGAATACCTAGAAAAAATAACTTCAATAAATACAGATAATCAAAATTTTAGGAAAAAATTAGAAGAAATAAAACAAATGGCTCAAACAGTAAAAAATAAAAATGAGCAACAAAAATTTGAAGACCACATAGAATTTTTTGAGAGAACAAAAGAAAGTAACATAACTCAAAATAAATCCTTAGAAGAACAACAAGAATTGGCAGAAAGAAATGTAGCGAAAGAAGATAATTTAGTAGAATATAATAAATCTATAGGAGAACAACAAAACTTTGCAAAAGAAAATAAATATACATTAGAAAATCAAAATGATTTTATGAATTTGAAAAGAGAAGAATTTATAAGTGGAGACTTAAAAAAAGAAGATTTAAAAGATACTTGGGATGAATTAAAAAAATACCCAGACAAAACCAAAGGACTTATATTTATTTTAGATTTATATTCCAAAATGACAGAACATTATATAATGCCAATAAAAACCTTAGAAATGTATGCAGAAGAAGCATATACATTAACCCCAAAAGAATACAATGATATATTAAATGAAATTTCAAGATATAGAGAATTGTCTAATTTAGATAAAATGTTAAATGACAGAGAAGAATTAAACAAAAAGAAAGGTGAACAAAGAGATTATTCCAAAGAAGTAATAGGAAAATTAAAAAAAGGAGAAATAAGTAAAAAGGATATACCAAATATAATAGTTAGGTTACAGCAATATCCTGATAAAGTAAAAAGCACTTTTTTAATTTCAAAACTATATGAAATCATATATGATAAAAATGAAGCATTAAACCAGTTAGCGAATTATGCAAAAAGTAATAAATTAAATGAAAACGAACTAAGTATGATAGTTCAAATGCAAGAAAGTCTTAGTAGAAATAATGAGAAAAGAAATACAACAACTAAAAAATTGAGAAGACTTTATCTAAGTAAAGATAAAAAAGAAAGAATATATAAAAAGAAAATAGAAGAGGAAACTATTTTGTCATACATATCACAAGGAAAATCTGTATCGGACATATTTGAACTCATGAAAGATGAAGGAACCAGTTTAAAAACAATAAGCAGAATGAGAAAAAATGCAATAGCAAAAGATGATAATTTAAGATTGGAAAATTTGAAGTTAGAGCAAATAGCAACTAATATGTTTAATGCAGGTTTTAACAATAGACAAGTATATCAATTACTAGGATTTGATATATCTGTTCCTAGACTTAAAGAAATAAGAGAAAATATAAAAGAAAATAAAAGTAAAGAAGAAAAAGAAAAGTAATATAGCCATTTTTGGTAATAAGTAATATTGACATATTGTAAAAAATGGATATAATACATAAAGAAAAAATTTTTAGGAGGGTATGTTAATGAGAAAAGAAAAACGGCAACTGACAATTTATGAGGAAGCACTTATGAGATTTAAAGGTATGACAATAGAAGAAGTACTAGCACAAAGAAAAGAAAGACTTTCAGCAGGGTGGGACGGATTTGATGATGAAGAGGATGATGACGAAAATGCTGACTGGTAAAAAATTAACGTATCAAATGCTGTCAATATGACAGCATTGTTTTTAATAACGCAAAAAATTAAATGAAAATATATAATAATATTTTTTAAAACAAATGGAGGTAATAAACAAAAATGAATAAACAAGAATTAGATAAAATAAAAAATAGAGCATTAGAAGAACACATACCAATAATAATGGATGATACATTACAAACCATAAGAAAATATTTAAAAAATAAAAAAGTTGATAGATTTTTAGAAATAGGTACAGCAGTAGGGTATTCAGCAATATGTTTTACTGAATTTTTATCTGATGATGGAATAATAGATACAATAGAACGAGAAAAAGAAAGAGTAGAAGAAGCAAAAACAAATATAAAAAATATGAATTTGGAAGATAAAATAAAAATCTATGAAGGAGATGCACTTGAAATACTTCCTGAGTTGAAAGAAAAATATGATGTAGTATTTATTGATGCTGCAAAAGGAAAATATCCATTTTTCTTAAATCAAGCATTAAGGTTAATAAATAACAATGGAATAATTTTTGCAGATAATATATTATACAAAGGTTATGTAATGAGTGATTATAACAAGCATAAGCAAAGAACAGCTGTTAGAAATTTAAGAGAATATATTAAAGAAGTCTCAGAAAACCCTAACTTAGAGACAGAAATTTTAGAAGTAGGAGATGGGTTAGCGGTAAGTATTATAAGAGATTAAAAGTTTTAACACCATAAAATTCTTAACATTTTTTATAATTTTATATTATAGAATAGGAAAACTCCCGAGAAAAAACTCGGGAGTTTCTTTTTAAAGGAAGTTGAAAGGATCCACGGATTTTCGCAGGCCAATAATGTCATTTATATGGCCATTGGGTAAGACCGTGAATCCAGGAACATGAATTTTAGTGTAATCAATATTCAAATCTAAATCCGAATATCGACTACTTTTATAAATTGCATGTTCCCCAGTTCCGTATTCAGCTTTCAAATCCATTGAATAAGTTCTAATCTGAACTTCAAAGGTAAGCCCATTAGGTCTTTTTACAATGAAATGCAAGCTCTGATACCCATTCTTTTTTGGATACTGAACGTAATCTTTGACATTACTTTCTAATCCTAAAGGAATGAGGCACTTGTCAGGAACGATAACTTCCGGGTGCTCCTCAGGTTCAAATCCTGCATCTAGGCGAGGTTCAGCTTCTAGCAACAAGCAAAATTTTTCATTAATAAAGAAATGAATCACTTCACCTAGTAAATCATAACATAATTTAATAGAGTTTATATTATCTGTTATGTCATGACATATGATGATTCTGAATCCTAATAAATCCAACAATTTACCTAAAGGTTTTCCACCTTTGAGGTAAAGCTGGATTTTTTCGTTGAAGCCAATCCAATCTTTTTGTCTCCTTTTTAGGAGGCAATGTATGTTTTTTTCATTTGCCCATAATCTCAAATGTTCTTTAAGGTCATGGAACTCTTGTTCCAACTCATGAAGACTGTGAATATTTAACATATTGTTAGCCTCCTCAAGTTTGTTGGCATACAAGTTATTATACATGGAACCAGTTTTTCTCAACTGGTCAATATATAAAGACCGGATTTCTTCTATACTATTTCCTGTGTAGAGTGCCTCCCGGATATCGGGAAAATTCATTTCCATTTCTGCCATTTTTAATCCTCCTTCAAAAATTATTAATACACTTGGCATATATTAATTATACCAAAAAATGGCTAGAAAGTAAAGAAAACTGCGGATATTGACATAATATATAAAAAAATATATAATTATTAAATAATAAAAAAGATATAAGGTGAAAAATTTATGCCTTGGGGAAGGAAAGATATTAAATATGAAAAAAATAGAACTATTAGCACCAGCAGGATCATTCGAAAAAGCAAAAATAGCATTTTTATATGGAGCAGATGCAGTATATTGTGGGACATCATCATTATCATTAAGAACAAGAGCAGACATGGAAGACGAGGACTTAGAAAAAACAATAAAATATGCACATAGTATAAACAAAAAAATATATGTAACATTAAACATATTTGCATGGGATGAAAAATACGAAGAAATAATAGAAATGGCAAAAAGATTAGAAAACTTAAAACCAGACGGAATAATAGCATCAGATGTAGGCGTAATAGAAACATTAAAACAATATGCACCAAGTGTACCAATAAATGTAAGTACACAAGCAAACATTATAAGTTTACAAGACTGTAAATTCTGGTATAAGTATGGAGCAAAAAGAGTTATAATGGCAAGAGAAATGAACAAAGAGCAATTAAAATACATAATGGAAAATAAGCCAAAAGATTTAGAAGTAGAAATATTTATACATGGAGCAATATGTTTTGCATTTTCGGGAAGATGTTTTTTAAGCGATTTCTTAGCAGGAAGAAGTGCAAACTTAGGAGACTGTGCACAAAGTTGTAGATGGTCATATAACCTATATGCAGAAGAAAAAAATAACCCAGGAGAATTAATGCCAGTAGAAACAAACGAATATGGAACAAGTATATTTTCATCAAAAGACCTATGCTTAATAAAAGAGATTCCAGAAATAATAGAAATGGGAATAGACAGTATGAAGATAGAAGGAAGATTAAAAACAGAATATTATTTAGCAAGTGTAATAAATGCATATAGAAATGCAATAGATGATTATATTAAAAATCCAAAAGAATATGATTATACGAAATACTTAAAAGAGCTAGAAAAAGTAAAAACAAGAGGGCTAACAACATTTTACTTTAATGATAGAAATAATAAAGATATTCAAGAATATGGAGGAAGACAATATAACGAAGAATATGAATTTGGTGGTAAAATAATAGAATATGACCAAGAAAGAAATAAGGCAATAATAGAAATAAAAAATAAATTGCAAATAGGAGATATGCTAGAATTATTAGAACCATACAAATTAGAACCATATGTATTCAAAATAGAAAAACTTTGGGATATAGATACAGGAGAAGAAATAAAAGAAGTAAGCCCAGGAGTAAAAGGACAAAAAGTAATATTAAATATGCCAGAAAAATGTGAAAAAGACTGGATATTAAGAAGAAAGAAATAGGGATTTTGGGGACGGACTCGATTTTTCTTATTTTTAAATTTAGTTTTATATGGAAATATATATTAAAATGAAGAGACGCGCAGTTTGGGAGGATACCAATTAGTACAGACCAGTCCTTCGCAACGGCTAATGTTATAAAATTTGTGACCAAGTAGCTTATATGATAAGTCCGACCAGTAAGGAACGGAATTTTAATATATATTTCCATAAATAAAAAGGAAAATGGAGTCCGTCCTTAACTTGCAAATTGCTTGCTAATAAAAAATGTAATTATAATTATAATTACTAAAAATAAACTTTCAATGTTAAAGTTTAAAACTGGGAAAAGCACAAAAATAGAACCTAATGTAAATCCTATAATAGAGTATAAAGTTTGTGTATGATATTTTTCCAACAAAAATTTAGTTAATTTCATAAAAATTAAACATCCTATAATCAGTCCAATTGCAATAGGTATTAAAACAGAAAAGTTAAGACTTGCAATAGAAGAAAGGTAAATATTATATACTCCTAAAAGCATCAATATTATTGTATTACTTACACCAGGTACAATAACTCCAATAGACATCAAAAAACCAGCAAATATTAAATAAATAAAGTTACAGTTAATTGAAATAGGTATATAAATAAAACTTTCAAGGATGGACATTAATATTCCTAGAAAAAGAGCACATAGTAAAAATATTAAATTACCAATTTTTATAGATTTATTTGTATCAGCTTGTTTCATTAAAGATGGAATACAACCTAAAATTAAACCAGTAAAGATACTTTTTGTAAGTGATTCATAATTAACAAAAAAGAAGTTTAAAATTTTACTAAAAAGTACAACACCTAAAATTCCACCAATTCCTATTGGAAGGAGAAATTTAAAATTATTTTTTATATCTTTAAAAAAATTCAAAATACTATCTAATAATTTTTCATAAATCCCAAAAATTAAGCATAAAACTCCACTACTAATACCAGGAAGTATTGCACCTGCACCAATAGCAATTCCCATAATAGTTCTTTTTATAAAGTTCATAAGCACCTACCTAATATAATTTTATAAAAAAAATCTAGAAATATGATAAATATTTTGTTAGAATATTAATATATAATTTTATTAAAATTTAAATATTGGTTATTGGAAAGGAATTTAATTAAAATGATAAAAAGAATAATATTTGATATAGATAATACATTAATAGACTGGAAAGATGAATATAACGAAGTTATAGATAATGTCTTAGATAAATTAGATATAAAATGTTCAATTGAAACATCAAAAAAAATAAGGGAAGCATTTGATAAGTATGATTTAGAATATTACACATTTGATTTGCAACAAATGTCAGAATTTATCAATAAATATGTCGGAATAAATTTACCAAAAAAGTTGGTAGATGATGTTATAGACGAATGGGGAAATTGTGCTCCATCTGATTTAGATAAAAAGCTAGGAAATTTATTAGAATATTTGTCAAATAAATATGAATTAGTTTGCTTAACAGACTGGTTTGAAAAGCCCCAAGTAAATAGACTAAAAATTGGAGGTATATATAAATATTTTAAAAATACTTATAGTGCGGAAACTACAAAAAGAAAACCATTTAAAGAAGCATTTGAAAATGCTATAGGAGAATTTTTACCAGAAGAATGTGTTATGGTAGGAGATAATTTGGAAAGGGATATAAAAGGGGCAATAGATGCAGGTTTGAAAGCTATATGGTATAATAGAGAAAGTAAAACTACAGATTTAAATTGTAAAGTTATAAAAAATTTAAATGAATTAAAACAAATATTATAATTACAAAAATATTATGGTCATGCACTTTTGATTTTTTATCACATATAATCTTTATAGATAGAAATTGGAGGTGCATATATGTCAATAGCACTATTAGGTATTGGATTTATTGGCTTTCTAGAATTCTTAAAGTCAGCCGTTTTTTTAGTTGGATATATACAAGGAAATGACTTATTTCCAGAACCATTATCAAAAGAAGAAGAAAAAATGTGGCTACAAAAATTAACTGAAGGAGACGAAGAAGCAAGAAATATTTTAATAGAAAGAAACCTAAGACTAGTTGCCCATGTGGCAAAAAAATATGCAACCACAAATGTTGAACAAGATGATTTGATTTCAATTGGTACAATTGGTCTTATAAAAGGAATTAAAAGTTTTAAAATAGAAAAGGGAAGCAAACTTAGTACATATGTATCAAGATGTATTGACAATGAAATATTAATGTATTTAAGGTCTACTAAAAAGCTCAATGCAGAAGTATATTTAAATGAACCAATAGGAAAAGATAAAGATGATAATGTAGTAACACTTCAAGAGGTATTAGAAAATAACGAAAGAAATATTGAAGACGAAGTAGATTTAAAAATGAAAATAAAGCTTTTATATGAGAAGATAAAAGAAGTTTTAAAAGATAGAGAAAAAACTATTATTGAACTACGATTTGGGTTAGATGGTCATAAGCCTAAAACTCAACATGAAATTGCAGATATGATGGGCATATCTCGTAGTTATGTGTCAAGAATTGAAACTAAAGCAATATCTAAATTAGCTAAAGAGATAAAAGAATAGGACATATGAAAAAATCATTAAGTTATATACTTAATGATTTTTTTATAATCCAATAATAACAATAAAATATTGAAATGTCAATAAAAAATTTGAAAATAAAGCCCACAAAAAAAAGAAAATCAAAGCAAAACATAAAACCCAGAAAATATTGAAAATTCAACATTTTTTTGTATTTTAATAATCATTAAGTATATAACTTAATGAAAAATAATGAAAATAAAAAACAAAAGAAAGGAATGAGGGTAAAAGTGAAAAAAGAAGGAAAAGAAACAACAAAAGAAA
>CAWVFT010000010.1:0-10929 GCA_963928635.1 Bacillota bacterium
TAAAAATGCACAAATGTTCTATAAATAAAAACTCTTGTAAATACTGAAATACCAACAAAAACTCTAATTTTCACAAACTTACAAAAAGTGGTCAAACCTCGCTCATAACCCGAAGGCCACACCTTAGAAAACAGTAACACACAACCCTAATTAACCTCTTAAATAAAAAATACATAATACCAAGCACAATATAAAAAACAGAGAAAGATTCACAAAGTCATCTACAAGAAAGACAAAAACAAACAAAAAGCAATAAAAAACAAATTAATAACTATAATATATATGGTAAAAACATTTAATATTACCATAAAATTATAGTAGAATAATCTCATAAAATTTGTTGAGGGAAAAAATTAGATGTAGAAACTTTATAAAAAAATAATAAAAAATTATTAGAAGTCAAAGAAAAAGATATATCAGAAATTCAAGAAATCGAAAAAATATATATAATAAATAGAGATTAGTGATTTAAAGAATTTATACAGGAAGATTTAATTAAAATAAAAAAGATATTTATTCATATTTTAAAAAGAATAAAAACTATAGCACAGAATACAAAAATTTACTTATTAACATTATCTCTTTTCTAAAAATGCATTAACATGTGCTTGGATTTCCTGTATATTTAAATTGCAAATTTTGATATTAGTAATGTCAAATATAAAATTTTTGGTAAATTTATACTATAACCCATAAATGAAATCATTCCTTTCTTATGATACAAATTATTTTTCAACCTTATTCCTTCTATAATAACGAAATTATAATAAATTTCTATGTTTTTGTCAAAATTAATAAAAATAATATCTACTCATAAAAATTACATACAAAAAAACCAGTAAAACAAGCCAAGAGAAGCATATTTGTCGAATTTTGCGATGAAAAGTTCTTTACAACTCAAAAAAAGTATGCTACTATAAATGCAAGATTAAATCAAAACACAATTTAAATCTTAAAATATAATTTTTTCGAAAAAATTAACCCAAAATTCAAATCAAAAGAAAGATATTCCAGAAGAAAAAACAAAAACACAAAAAGAAAACAAAAAAGCAAATTAAAATGCTAAAATTCACAAAAAAATTGAAAGGAGAAAAAAGAAAAAATGAAATTAAGAAAAGCGTTAAAAGCAACAATAGTAATAATTACTATTTTATTAATGGACGCATTAATATTTATAAACACAGCTGAAGCGATATCACCAGAAAAATATAATTTAGAAGCAATAGGAGGAGCATCAACACTTTTAAAATACAAAGGAGAGCCAATAACATCATTTTATGTAGGATATGCAGGAAAGTTATATAATTACCCAGCATATTGTCTAGATAAAAACAAAAAATTTGTAACAAAAGAACTATCATATACAGTTACAGAAAATGGAGAAATAACTGATGTAATGTTATGGAGATATATAGTAAATGGGTATCCATATAAAAAACTTAGTGAACTAGGCTGTAAAGAAAGAAATGAAGCATATGTTGCGACACAGCAAGCGATATATGTGTATCTATATAACCAAAAAATAGAAGATTATGAAGCAATAGGAGAAGCAGGGAAAAGAACATTAGAAGCAATGAAATTAATTATAGAAAATGCGAAGAACACAGAAGAAACACCAGCATCAAAAGCAATTGAAATAAAATCAGCAGATAAAACATTTAAAGAAGACAATATAGATAAAAACTACATATCTAAAACATATGAAGTTAAATCAACTCTACCAATGAAAAGTTACAAAATAAAAGTCCAAATAAAAAACCATAAAACACAAGAAATTTCAGACAAAATAGATTATAAAATTACAGATATAAATAATAAAACAAAAACAGAATTTAAAGAAGATGAAAAATTTAAAATATTAATACCTGAAGAAATTGAATATGAAGAAATAGATATAAAAATAGAAATAGAAGCAACAATAGAATCAAAACCAATAATATATGCAATACCAAATGATGAATTGTACCAAGACTTTGCAATACCAGGAGAAACCAAAGAAGAAATAATAAAAGAAACAGTAGAAGAAGAGCCAGAAGAGGATATATCCACACCAGAAAATAAAAAAGATGAAGTGCCAAAAATAAATAAAGAAAAGAAATTACCAGTAACAGGTATGTAAAATGGCACATCATCTAAATTAAAATAATTTATAAATTATATATTATAAGTATACTCAATACTAGAAATAAGATTATCTTCAGCAATGAACTTTAATTGTGTAAGCCCTTTAGAATAAGTATATTGAGTATCTAATTGTTCGTAATCAGATCCATAAGCTTCTACCATTGCATCAAAGCTATCTCCGATCTTAATACCTTCTTTAGTAGTAGCATTACTATTTATAAGATAAACAGATAATACTTTGTCAGAATCTCCGTCAGGATATGTATGAACTTCATAATTCTCAAAAATGTAAATTTTGTCTAGCCCGTTAAAAGCACAACTTTGAACCTCGTAATAATCTTTTGGTTCCCCTAAATTTAAAGAAGAATACTCAGCACCTAGAGGAATAGCCTTGCTATTGTCTATAAAAGTAAAAACATCTTCTGCAGTTTGAGATGTACCTTCTGGTGAAGAAGAATTTTCTGAAGAATTCTTACTAAAAAAGATAACACCAACTACAATTAAAGCGATAATAACAATAACGATTAAACAAATTCCTAACTTTTTCATACTTAAGCTCCTTTCTATATAAATATTTTAATTAATAAAATTAAAGACCTATTTCATTATGATACTCATTTAATCTAGTTTGATATATTTTATTAACAGAATCATTAGTTCTAAAATCAGTCAAATCAAACTCTGTTTGCAAAATTTTGGCAAAATAATGACTCAATTTTGTAGCACCATACAAATTCAAATGCAAACCACTATCATAAGTATCTTGAGTATAGTCTATACCAATTTCTTCAACATTGTCAAGAAAATTTATAAATTTTAATCCGTTCTCATTAGCATATTCCTCAATTTGAGAATCATATTCATCATACCAAAAAGGATAAACACTAGGAGCTTTAACAAGAACAAGTTCAATATCATTTTCTTTGCATAAATTAGTTATTTTATTTAAATAGCTATAAGTAATATCTGAAAAACGATAATTTGATAATTTTCTTTGTGTTGGTAAAGATTCAACAGGTTTAATATTTTTATTTATCAAAAATCCGTTGTAAGTATTTTTCTTTTTGGTAAATAGATATTTAAAATCTTCTTCAGTTAATTGATCAAATCTAGAATGGTATCTTAGTATTGGAAAAAGATATGAAGCCATATTTTCTTCTTCTGTCATTGAAGCCTTAATCATTTCATATTTTTGTTTAGACCATTTCATATTGTCTAAAGTTAGTCTGTTATAAGCTTCACTAACAGGCTCATCATATCTCATAGCATTTACATTAAAAACAACAACTTTAGGTATTTCATACTTTAAAGTCTCTTCTAAAATATAGTAAGACTGCCATAATAATTGCTGTGAAGAGCCTCTAACATAAGATGTAATACCAGTATCCTCATAAATTACCATAGGAGAAAAATTGGCATATACTTCACAGTCTCCTAAAAAAATAACTTCGTGATTTTTCTCTTCATCATAATATTGGCTTATCATACTTCCTTCTACTAATGTATCCATATATTTAGGAACAAGAAGTTTATTTGTTAAGTAAAATAAGATAATAATTAAGATACAGACAAATAAAGTTGTCAAAAACTTCTTCATAAAAATCTATTCCTTTCTAGCATTCTAAAATTTATTATAAATAAAATCACTTGCATTAAAGCCGATACCATACATACCAAATACAAGAACGACCCATATCAAAAGAGCAAGTATAAGAATTTTTAATTCCGAAGGCAAAGATTTTACTTTAGAAACTATAAAAGTTCTTTTTAAATCGTAAAAAATTAGTAAAATTACGGCAATTATTAACACAATATAATTAGCTAAATTTAAACCTAAATTTAAAATATTATTAAATAAATCAGTATAATTAAAAGTAGTAAATACAGAGCCAACCATTTGCAAAGCTTCTAAAGAAGAAGGCCAGATGAAAAATGCCCATAAGAAAGATACTATTAAGAATGTTATCACAATATTTATATATTTATTTTTAAACTTAATAAACTTGCCGGCGATTAAGAAAATTCCGTGGAATAATCCCCATAATATATAATTTATTCCATGCCATAATCCAGAAAGTAAAAATACAACAATTGTATTAAAATAATTTCTTAATTTACTACATCTATTTCCCCCAAGTGGTATATATACATAATCTCTAAACCAAGAACTTAAAGAGATATGCCATCTTCTCCAGAATTCTTGAATATTTTGAGATATATAAGGAATATTGAAGTTTTCTTTTAAATCAATTTGTAAAACCTTAGAAAATCCTAATACTATATCTATTCCTCCACTAAAATCTGCATACAATTGTATTGAATATAAAAGCATAGCAAAAAATGCAAAAGCACCATTGTATTCAGAAGGGCTTTGAGAAATTGTTGTAATTAAAACATTAAGTCTATTAGAAATAATTAATTTTTTAAAAAAGCCCCACCCAATTCTAAGCACACCATAATAAGCAGATTTAGAATTGAATTTTTTATCTGTTGCAAATAGAGTTTTAGAAATATCATCATATCTATTTATTGGTCCTATGAATAGATATGGAAAATACATTGTATATAAGAAATATTTAGCAATATTTTTCTCAGGTTTATATTTATTTCTATAAACATCAATTAAATAAGAAACAACCTGAAAAGTATAGTATGATATTCCAAGAGGTACAATAATGTTTTTTATAAGTTCACTTTTAATAAAAATAAGTATACCAATATTAATAATTAATGTTATTACTAATATTAGTTTTTTACATTTATCTCTCTGAAATAAGAGTCCTGCAATATATGTAGTAATTGCACTTATAAAAATATAAGCCAGACTTTTTAAACCTAAACTTGAATATACAAATATACTTATTACTAATAAAACATAAGGTTTGAATTTTTTAGGCGATAAATAATACAATATTGCAGTAATAATCATAATTATAATAAAAGTACCAGAAACTAAGCTCATAAATTACTCCTTCTAAAATTAATTTGCTACTGGGAATTTGCTCCTATCCCAATTTCTATATTCATAACCATTAATTCTTCTAAGTGTTTCTAATCTTTTAGCATCATTCATAAAGTCGACATCAGCATATGCCCAACCAGGAGTAGGATCAACATGTTTCCAACCACCATTTATATAAACCATGTTCCAATAATGAGTGTAATCTAAAGCATTAACAATTATACTTTTTACACCAAGTCTTGTGAACATTACTTGAGCAGCAGCCGCATGTATGTAACAATCACCTTCATATGCAGTAAAAGCCTTCATGGCAGCAGAATTAACACTTCCAGTATTGCTTGCATTATATCTGTGACTATATTTAATATTATTTCTCAAATAATTTTTAATTGCAATGATCTTATTAGCAGTTCCAGAAACACCAGAAGTAGCCCTTGCTATAAATTCGTCAGCTTTAGCATTTACATCACTAGAACCACTTGATGATGAAGAAACAGCAGTAGATTTTTCAGAAACAATAACTTTCCTTTTAGAAGTAGTAGAATTTCCAGATTTATCTGTAGCAGAATAATTAGCATAATATGTTCCAGCAGTATTTAACTTAACAGAATTACTATCAACAGTAAATTCAACTTCTCCATCTTTTTCATCTTTTGCAGTAACACCTTTTTTAAAGTCTACGGAACTACCTTTTGTAACTTTTAAATCTGAAAGACCTGAAAATACTGGACCTTCCTTATCTTCTTTTATAGTCAACTTAGCAGTTTGAGATACTTTATTATTATGACCATCTACAGCTTCTATTGTTATATCTTGGTCTCCAATTATAGAATAATCAATTTGAGATAACATATTTAAAGTAACTCCAGCAGCATCATTTACTTTTTCAACAAATTGATTAACATCAGAAATAGTTTGACCAGTATAAAGAGTAACATTTTTTAAGACTAATTCAGGCACAATTGTATCTTTAATAACAATTTTTGTGATATATTCTTTTCCATCAAAAGTAGACTTTAAGTCATATTCTCCAACATCATAAGAATTAATTTTATCAATTTCTTCTTGAGATACTGTATCAGCATATTCTTCTGGTTTGAAAAGCAAATCATTTTTTGTCAATTTATTACCATATTCCAAAAAAACATTAGACCTTATATAAGAAATATTTAATAAACATTCCTTAGAAGTCTCATTGCCATATTCATCTTTTACAATTATTAGAGGGTAATAAGCACCAAAACCGTTAATTTGCAATTCATTACCTAAAGATACAGTCATATTACTAGCATCAGTTTTTTCCGCAATAAAATCTTCAGGGTTAATCTGATAATCAGAAAAAGCATCTACATTTTTAAATGTAACTTTTGGTGGAGTTGTATCTTGTATAGATAACATTGATTTATATTCTTTTTCATTAATCTTAATTAATATTTCGTAAGAACCAATTTTTGATAAATCAATTTGAGATAAATCAGTCACAAAAGAAGCTTCATTTGCAAATTTTGCATCTGTAAGAAAATCTTCTATTTTAAACTCTGTAACGCCTAATTCTAATTGAACATTTTCTTTAACTTTTTTAAAGAAAAAATTAAAATACACTATAGCAATAACCAAAATAATAGCTATTATTAGAATAATGCTTATAATTATTTTTAAAACTTTATTAGAAGAACGAATTTTTTTACTTTTAGAAACATTATCATCTGAAATATTATTTGAATGTACTTTATTCATTTAAAAGTTTCCCCCTTTGGTAAGATTATACTTTATTTAGCATAAATTTACAAGAAAATTAATAAATTATTATATTCTCGCGCTATTTAAGTTTTAATTATACTGAACTGTAACTAAAAAATAGCAATTATTAAAATATAAGATATAACAGAATTGTATAGTTATATCGGAAAGGAACATATGTTAGCAATTACAAAAAGCATCGCATTACAAGGATTAGAAGGATATTTAATATCAATACAAGTAGATATATCAGCAGGAATGCCACATTTTGAAATAGTGGGATTACCAGACACAAGTGTAAGAGAATCAAAAGAAAGAGTAAGAACAGCAATAAAAAACTCAGGAGTGGAATTTTTGAGCAGAAAAATTGTAATAAACCTTGCTCCAGCAAACACAAGAAAAGAAGGCTCCGGACTAGATTTAGCAATAGCAGTAGGGGTATTAATGGCAAGTGGATATATAAATATGGGATTAAATGAAGAGATATTAGATAACACAATTTTTGTTGGAGAATTATCTTTAAATGGAAATATAGAAAAAATAAATGGAATATTGCCAATATGTATCGAAGCAAAAAAATTAGGAATAAAAAGAATCATTTTACCAAAGGAAAATGCAAAAGAAGCATCATATATATTAGGAATAGAAATAATCCCAGTAGAAACATTAATAGAAGTAATAGAATATTTAAATAAAGAAAAAGATATAAAGCCAGAAAAAAGCAGAAACATATTAGAAGAAAACACACAACAATATTTAACAGATTTTTCAGAAGTAAAAGGACAAGAAAATGCAAAAAGAGCATTAGAAATATCAGCAGCAGGAGGTCATAACTGCCTTTTAATAGGAACTCCAGGAGCAGGAAAAACTATGCTCGCAAGAAGAATCCCAAGTATATTACCAGACCTAAGTTTTAATGAAGCGCTAGAAATATCAAAAATATACAGTATAGTGGGATTAACATCAAAAGAAAATCCATTAGTTCTAAAAAGACCTTTTAGAAGTCCACATCATACAATAACATCAGTATCTCTAGTAGGTGGAGGAACAATACCAAAACCAGGAGAAATAAGTTTAGCACACCATGGAATACTGTTTCTAGATGAACTACCTGAGTTCAATAAAAATACACTAGAAGTCTTAAGAGGACCTTTAGAAGATGGAATAGTAACAATAAGTAGGTTAAATGCCAGTATAACATATCCTTGTAATTTCATGTTAATTGCAAGCATGAACCCATGTCCATGTGGATATTATGGTTCAAGTGAAAAAGAATGTGTGTGTAAACCAGATCAAATAAAAAAATATCGAAATAGAATTAGTGGGCCACTATTAGATAGAATAGATTTGCATATAGAAGTAAGCGGAGTTAAATATACAAAACTACAAAGTGATAAACAAGAAGAAAAATCAGAAGCTATTCGAGAAAGAGTAAATAAAGCAAGAAAAATACAAATAGAAAGATATAAAAATCATGGAATATACTCTAATTCGGAATTGACACCAAAATTAATAGAAACATTTTGCCATTTAAATTCAGAATGTAAAAAAATATTAGAAATGTCATTTGAAAATTTAGGACTAAGTGCAAGAGCATACAGTAGAATTTTGAAAGTAGCAAGAACTATCGCAGATTTAGAAGGAGAAAAACAAATAGAGAAAAGACACTTAGCCGAAGCAATACAATATAGAAGCTTAGATAGAAAATATTGGGATTATGACATCAAAAATTAAAAACAACATATATGCAGTAATAAATGTTAAATAAGTTTATTCAAATTAAATATAAAACAATAACATAAATTTTAGAAGATGAAACAGGAGAGAAATATTGGAAATAATAACAATTAATGACAAAGATTATCCAGAAAATTTAAGAAAAATAAGAAATCCGCCTAAAACTCTATATTTAGAAGGAAACAAAAAACTATTAAAAAGCAATATTATTTCAATAGTAGGAACAAGAACATGTTCAGAAAATGGAAAAAATATAACAAAAAAATTTGTGAAAAGTCTAGTAAAGCAAAATATAACAATTGCAAGTGGACTAGCAATTCGGTATAGACACAATGGCCCACACTGCCACACTAGACAATAAAGGTAAAACAATAGCAGTTCTAGGAAATGGGATAAGTAAAATTTTTCCTAAAGAAAATATAGATTTATATAAAAGAATAATAAAAGAAGGAGGATTAGCAATAAGTGAATATGCTCCAAATGAAGATGCAAGCTCAAATAAATTTTTAGAAAGAAATAGAATTGTAAGTGGCATATCAATGGGGGTATTGGTAATTGAAGCAAAACACAGAAGCGGAACAAGTGTAACTGCAAGATTAGCAAAAGAACAAAATAAAAAAATATTTGCAATACCACATGAACTAAATAATATAAATGGAAAAGGGACAAATAGATTAATTAAAGAAGGAACAGCAAAACTAGTAACCACTCCAGAAGATATAATTAAAGAATTAAGAAAAACAATTAAAAAGTACAAAATTATACTAAATAAAAACCCATTCAATTGTAAGTATTATAACAAAATTACTAATAGTGTAAAAAAGAAAATAAAAGTTAATTTACAAATAAAAAATAAAAGAAAAAAACATAATGAAAACTATAAAAGTATACTAGTAAGTATAAAAAAATTCAAAATAGAAAAAGCAAAAAGATATAAAAGGCAAATTAATATTCCAAAAGGAATAAAAGAAAAAGAATATCAAGAAATATATAAAATAATTTTAAAAAATCCGAAGAATATAGATATCATATACAAAAAAAGCATAAACACCGTAGGAGAGATAAATCAAATATTATTAATGCTAGAAATAGAAGGATATATAAAGAAAACTGCAGGAGGATATGTATGTACACAAAAAAAGAATTAGGAAAAATAGGAGAAAATATAGCTACCAAATATTTAACAGAGCAAAATTATAAAATAATTGCAAGAAATTTTGTCTGCAGACAAGGAGAGATAGATATCATAGCAAGTGATGAAGCAAAAAAAGAAATAGTATTTATAGAAGTAAAAACAAGAACAAATAAAAAGTATGGAGAGCCATCAGAAGCGGTAAACGAAAATAAACAGATACACATATATAGAGCAACAGAATACTATATATACAAGTATAATTTATATAATAAAGCAATAAGATTTGATGTAATAGAAGTTAATTTAAATATTGAAGAAAAAAACATAATTATAAATCAAATAAAAAATGCTTTTATTAAAACAAGTAGTAAATATCATTAAAGATAAATTACTACTTTTAAAATATTTTTGAAAGATATTAAATACTATAAAAATAAAAAAGAAGATATAAATTAAATATATTATAACATAAAAAGGATGTCGAAAGCACGCGAAATATAGGAACTCAAAAAAAGCTAGAATTAACAAAAGTCAATTCTAGCAAAAGGTTAATAAAGCTTAAGAACATCTTCTATAACATATGATACAGGCAAAACATCATCATTATCAGTCTTAATATCAAAAATAGTCTGGTTTATATTAGAGTGCAAATGAGATTTGTATACTGATACTGTTATAATTCCAACCTTTTCAAGATTAAGAATATTGTCCATAAAATCCCCTCCTTTTCTTTTGTATTGATACAATTATAATAGAAAAAAATAAAAATAGCATAAAAATATCAGGAAAAACGCAAAAAAATATACAAAAAAGCTTTTTTTAAAAAAATCGAAAAATCATAAAAAAATCTCAATAAAATCAAACGGAGGAAGACGTTGATTTTACTGAGTTAGAGGTTAGTAACAAAAAAACTTTTAGAAAAAAATAAAATTTTTTGTAAAAAAGTGAAACCATTTTAGCATTTTAAGTACACTTATTTATAGAGGCATTTTATATTTTATAAACGTTTGTAATAAGGAAGCAAAACGTCCAAAATATAATATAATCAAAACCATTATATAATTTATTAAAAACAAAAGAATAATTTTTTTATGAAATAGGAGGAATCACATATGAAAAATAAAAATTTAAAGAAAATAAAGAAATGCATTAAATTTACAAAAATTGAATTAACAGAAAGAAAATATAACAAATTGAAAAGAATAGTAGAAAGCAAAAAAGAAAAACTAAT
>CAWVFT010000011.1:0-7729 GCA_963928635.1 Bacillota bacterium
AGACACTTTAAATTTTCTTTTTATTTTTAATAATATATTTGAATATAATTTCTTGAAATTTATTATTATAAACAATATTGGCTTAGAAAATAATTTTTTAAAAATAGCAATAATAGAAAATATTGGTATAGTAAGAATTCTTATTGTTTTTTTAATTATTTTCATTGATTTATTTAATATTTTTACACTTACATTTACAATAAATTTGCTTAGTAAAAGCATATAAGCTATACATCCTAATATTATTGCCAAAAACATAAACATTCTAATTTCACCATTGTTAAATTTAAAAACGGCAAATAAAATAATGCATCCTACCAATATCCAAAAAAATATATCTTCGATATATGTCACTATATCTGATGTATTAAATGTTTTTCTTGATATTCTAAAAATATCAAATAAAACACCTATAATTATCCCTATAATTATAAATATCAAAAAAAGTATAGCTTGACTTGTAACCATATAATCCTCCTGTTATTTAAAAATTTTACTTATCAAACTTCCTCCTTTTATTTTTTCCTGTTCTTTATTACTATATGCCAAATATGATATATCTCCTTCTACTATTACTTCAGATGTATCCAAACTTAGTTTATTAATTCTTATGTTTTCTCCCTTTACAGTTAGTAATCCTAGGTCTGTATCTACCATTACTACTTGGTCATCAAAACTTAATACATCTTTTACTCCTGAAATACTTAATTTTTCTCTATTTTCTAATATAAGGTTTTGGATTACTCCGACTCCATTATTATTTACTTTTCTCTCGTCTATTGCCATTGTTTTGCCCTCCTCCTTTTTACTAATACATGATAAGAATTTGATTTGAAATTATATTATGTATTTGATTAAATTTCTCATTATTTATATATATTCAAAGGTTGTCTTTTTTAGAACATAAAATTTTAATGTTTTTATTGATTTCTAGTTAAAAGTGTTATATAATAATTAACATAAAAGTTTATATATAGCATAGGTATATATGCTAAAACTTTTTACAGTAACTATTGTTCAATTTCTTAAAAAGGAGAGTATGTATGAATTACAAAAAAATCATCATTCTTGGAACGACAGCTTTAGTTGAGCGGGAGAATGCAACGCTTAATTATGGGGACGATAATTGCATTGTAATTCCAGAAGTTTTATTGGATGAATTGAGAAAGATTTCTCTGAATTACACAGAAAGGGGTAAAAATGCAAAAAAAGTTTTAGATTATCTTGACGCATTTAATAATATTGGTGCATTATATGGAGATGGTGTTATGCAAAAAAACTGTTCAATTTTGCGGATTGAAGATGGAAAACAATTAGTACGGTTAGAAGATGAATCTTTAAAAAGATTATCATTAATTGATCGTGAAAGAATTCAAATAGCCTATGGGTTGGCAGAAAAAGAGGGTAAAACCACTATACTGGTAACCACAAATACAGCATTAAGAATAAAGGCCAAAAGAATTACTTCTGCTTTAGCTAATAAAAAAGCGAAAATAAAAGTCCAAGCTATTAGGAATAATATCTTTCCTAACCTTGAAGATCAATATAAGGGCAGAATTAATTGCAAAGTTTCAAAATTTAACTTAGATAAATTTTATAATCAAAAATTTTTAAGAAAAAAAGATGTTTATCAGAGTTCAAGTTTTGAATGGTATCCAAATATGTTTCTCTCGATGAAATGTTTAGAAGACCCACAAATAACTGCTATAGGTAGGTATGACGGAGAAAATATTGTTCCTCTACTTTATAGCAATTCACATCCTTATGGATTTGTTAGCAAGAAAGAAGGACAATTAATGGTATTAGAAGCATTAATGATGGATGCTGATATAGCTCCATTGGTCATAGTGAAAGGCACAGCAGGAACAGGAAAAACATATGTGTCTGTTGCTGCAGCACTTGAGCAGACAATTAATCAAAAGTTGTATGAAAGAATTTTGGTTACTGTACCAACACAGCATGTATCCGACATAGGCTATCTTCCTGGGGATCTAGAGCAAAAAATGAATCCACGCCTGGAAGGCATTATTGATAATCTAAATCAGATTTCAAGGAAAAAATATAACCCTGAAAAAGAGAAAAAAGGTAGTAAAAAATCTAAAAATTCATATTCATATCATCATAAATTTCAAAATGATGATTAAGATGATGATAAATCTGGTTTTAATGAAACAATGAATTTGAGACCCGCAGATCATTTAATTAATGAAGGGATCATTGAAATTCAGCTGATCAATTATCTAAGAGGTGCTAGTATAACAAACACCATCTTTATCATTGATGAAGCTCAAAATATTCATCCTGATAGTATGAAATCTATTATTACTAGGGCAGGTGAAGGTTCAAAATTTATTGTTCTGGGTGATCCTACTCAGATTGATAATCCTGAACTCAATGAAAGATATAATGGTCTAGTTTACCTCTGTGAAAAAATGAAAGAATCTCCATTAGCGTGGATAATTACTATGAACGATGAAGAGTCTGTTCGCAGTAAATTATCTAAACATGCAGCAGCAGTACTGTAAAAAAATGTTGCTACTATGATGTATCATGTGGTAACTATAGAATTTAAAAAAGTGGGATTCTATTTTAGAGTCCCACTTTATAATTAATTTTAAACCATCAATAATTTATGCATTTCTTCTAAATATTTATTTTCTATAATATTTTTAAAATAAATAGATATCTTATTTTCATTTATATCGATTTTAGATACTTCTAATTTATTTTTTTCTATAAAATCCAATAATTTGTGTAAATTCTCATAATTTCTGATTATTCCATTTCCTATAATAGAAACTTTAGAAATATCTTTTTGAACTATACTTTTGACTGTATTTTCCTCAATTATATCAGAAATCATTGTTCCTGCTTTATTGTTAAATGTACATTTTGTTATTATTGGAATATTAAATTTTTCTCCTATTTCTACACATCTATTGTGAAGAACTTTTGCACCTTCATTAGAAATCTCTAACATTTCTTTGTATAATACTTTATTTAATTTTTTAGCTCCTGAAATTTTATTAGGATCCGCAGTATATATTCCATCTACATCAGAAAAAATATAACATTCTTTTGCTTTTAATGCTGCAGCAATTGCAATTGCTGATGTATCTGACCCTCCTCTTCCTATTGTAGTTATATCCATGTTCTCATTTATTCCTTGGAATCCTGTAATTATTACAATTTTGTTGTCTTCCAATTCTTTCAAAATCCTAGAAACATCAATATTTTCTATTATTGCATCTTTGTTTGTGTTATTTGTAAATATTCCTGCTTGCCATCCTGTAAGAGATATTGCTTTATATCCCATATGATTTAATAATATACTTAATTTTGCTACTGATATTTGCTCTCCTGTACTTAATAAGACATCTAGTTCTCGATTTTCTATTTCACTAGACAATTCTTTGGCTTCACTAATCAAATTATCTGTTGTTTTACCTTGTGCTGATAGCACAACGACAATTTTATTTTGTTTATTATATAAATCAATTATTTTGTTTGCTACCTTTTTTAATTTTTCATTATCAGCTACTGAACTTCCTCCAAATTTTAATACTATTGTGTCCATATTAACACCTCTTATTTTAGATATATAACAATTTTTAGTTAAAAATTTGTCTATTTTTTGTTTTTAATATTGTAAATATATATAATAAATATTATATTGTTTTCGCTATTTTTTAATACTATTTTTTAAGTAATAGTGCATAAATTCATCTATATTTCCATCCATTACTGCTTCTACATTTCCAACTTCATAATTTGTTCTGTGATCTTTTACCATTGTATATGGGCAGAAAACATATGAACGTATTTGGCTTCCCCATGCAATGTCTTTTTGTTCACCTTTTAGGTCTGCTATTTTATCTTTTTGTTCTTTTTCTTTTAAGTCTAACAATTTTGACTTTAACATTTTCATTGCGGTTTCTTTATTTTGAATTTGTGAACGTTCAGACTGGCAAGCTACTACTATATTTGTTGGTATATGTGTAATTCTTACAGCTGATGAAGTTTTATTTATATGTTGTCCCCCTGCTCCTGATGCTCTATATGTGTCAATTCTTAAATCGTCAGGATTTATTTCAATTTCTATATCATCTGTTATTTCTGGTAAAACTTCCACAGAAGCAAAAGATGTATGCCTTCTTCCACCACTATCAAATGGAGATATTCTAACTAGCCTATGAACTCCTTTTTCGCATTTCATATATCCATATGCATACTCTCCAATTATTTCAAATGTAACACTTTTAAGTCCTGCTTCTTCCCCTTCTAAATAATCTAATTCTTTTACTTGATATTCATTTTTAGTAGCCCATCTTGTGTACATTCTATATAACATTTCTGCCCAGTCCTGTGATTCTGTTCCTCCTGCTCCCGGATGTATTGTTACTATTGCGTTGTTGCTATCATATTTTCCTGATAATAATGTCTCAATTTCAAATTTTTCTAAGTCTTTTTTTATTTTTTGTGTTGCTTTTATTATTTCTTTTGATATGTCTTCATCTTCTTCAATGCTAACTAATTCAGTTAATTCTTTTGAATTTTGCACTTCTTTTTTTAATTCATTATACTTATTAGTTTTTCTTTTTAAACTTTTTATATTTCCTAATATTTTTTGCGAATTTTTTTGGTCATTCCAAAATTCTGGATTAAGGGTTTCTTTTTCTAATTTATTTAATTTTTCTTCTAATCTTGGTATGTCAAAGAGACTCACCTAATTCATTTAATTTGACTTCTAATTCTTCTAGAAGTTTTAAATTTTCTTCTAGCTCTAACATTATATCCCCACCCTTTCTAAAAGTTTGATTTTATCTATAAATGGTTTGATAAATTTATTTCTAATTTTGCTCTTTGCTTTATTTTCTTAAGTTAAATTCTTAACTTAAATGTTTTAGGTGCATATTTATATGCTAAAAATAGCGAAATCAAGCTATAAGCTATACAAAATACTATTGTTGCAATCCCAAAGCTAAATATCGGCATCTTTATTTGTATCATATACCAACTAACAATATATGTTAAGCCTTGTACTACTTTATATGTGCTACTTTTCATTTCTGTACTTACATTATATGGCTGTAACAAATAATACATTACTAAATAATGAACTGAAAAGAATATACTCATTGCTATAATTGATATAAATAATATTGCATAATTTATAGGGTTATCTGTTCCTCCAGATAAGTATAATAGTAATGCTAAGCCTCCACCTATTAAAATTGCTGGCATAAGATTTATTGTTATTAATGTTTTTAATCTTTCTTTAAAAATACCTAGTATTACTTTTGGTGTTCTATATATTCTATATGTTAGCATACTGTGATCACAGTTCATAAACATAGCTTGTGTAACTGATGAACTTCTATTTATTAGGTACATAATAAACACAAAGTATGGTAAATATACAAGTAGTATTTGATTAGTTTTTACTTTAAAATCATTATTCATTGTAATACCAATAATCATTGCTATTATTATAAGCAATATAACTACTGATTGCTTTTTTACTGCTTCAGTTAATATCTTTCTATGTCTTTTTACAAATAAATCATGAAAATATGCAAATCCTGTTTTATTGCTAGTATATTTTGTATTTAATTCTATTTGTTTTAAGCTATTATCCTTTATAACTTGTGTTCCATTTGCTTTTTCTTGCGTATACACATTAGATTCTATTAATATCTGTTTATACATTTTTTTGTAATTTTTAAAATTATGTATTTTTACCAAACTATATATTCCAAGCAATATTGCAATTATAGAAACAAATAAAAAAATTGTACTATTTATTACAATTCCTAAAAAAGGTAATCCATAGGCAAGTAATAAACATCCCCCTACAAAACTCCATACAAATTTTGTTGGCAAGTTTTCACTAATTGCTTTTTTGGTCTTCTTAAATTTGTATAACATATAATTCATCACAATTAATTTTACTGCTAAAACAAAAAACGGTAATAATATTTGTACCCACAAAGGAACGCCTAGTATCCAACCAAAAAGGATTGTAAATGGCAAAAATCCAATTATTAATTTTAATAATTGATAGTAATAATTAGAAAGCCCATATTCTCTAGCATTTATATTCATTAAAATAATTGCATAGTATTTGTCTTTTGTTGGATTTAGCATATATGTATTTAAAACTCCACCTGCAAAAGTCAAGAATGTAAATAGATGTATAAATGTGTCTGCTTGATTTGTTTTATACCAAGACATTACACCAAATATCATTGCTGCAATATAAATAATTTTTCCTATGAATATACTTATTATCTCCCATAGAATACTTATAATACCAGCAAATATCTTTAATCCTTTATTTTTGTATAAACTATTTGGTAGTATTCTTTTTATTAAAGGTAATTGTTTTATAGAATATATAATACTGTTTGTTCTATATGTATTTTGTAATTTAAAGGAAGTTATAAATGTTTTTAGCATTTCAATTTTCCTCCTTTAGTGCATCTATTATTTTATTCTTTAAGTGTTCATTATCTAAATTATTTTTATCTATTTCTTCTAATATGCCTTTATTTAAAATAACAATCTCATCACATAAGTCTAATGCAAGTTCCATTATGTGTGTTGAAAAAATAATAATATGGTCTTTCTTTATTTCTTTTAACATTTGTTTCATTTCTTCGGCAACTACTACATCGAAAGATGTCAAAGGTTCGTCGAGTAATAAAACATTTGGATTTGCTATTATATTTACAAGCATTTGCATTTTATTTTTCATGCCATGTGAATAATCTTTTAATAGTCTATCTCTATCTTCTTTTTCTATTTTCATAAATTCAAAATATTCATCTATTGTTTTTTCATTTTTAATTCTCTTTTTGTTTATGTCTATAAAAAATTTTAAAAACTCTCTTGCCGTTAAAAATTCTGGAACATTTGGGGTTGATAATACATATCCTATATCTTCTGCTTCCATTTTTCTTTGTTTTTCATTATCCTCAATAAAAAACTCTCCTGAATCTATTTCTAAATCTTCATTTAAACAGTTAAAAAATGTTGTTTTCCCTGCTCCGTTTCTTCCAAGTAGCCCATAAATTTTTCCTTTTTCAAATTCGAAATTAATGTTTTTTAATACTTCTTTTTTCTCAAAGTTCTTTTTTAGATTTTTTACTACTAATTTCATAACTATTACCTTTCAAATTTAATTTTTACATTACTTTTGCATAATATCATAAAATGATAAAAATTTCCACTATTAGATGGTATATTTTATAAATTTCTAAAAGAGAACCACTATTTGTGATTCTCTCTCGAAAATAAGAACCTGACCCACTATGTAATTAAAATTGCAAGTGGGTACCTTCGTAATAAAAGGGGATGTTTTGTGTGCTAATTGCTTCATCTACAATTAGCACTATATTAATTTACTGTTTTTGCATTTGAATATATTTGCTCTAACTTTTCATCTGGATAGTATTCATCAAAAAAATTATCTATATATCCATCAGCTGCAATATTATTCTTTCTTTCTAACTGTCTTGCACCTGCCATTCCAGATATTATTATATCAAATGTTATGAATAATACTAAAAAAACTGTTACATATCTAAAGTTTGTATTTTTGCACCATTCATTTAGTTTACTTATAAGTGGTAATATAAACCTTACAAAAAGAACTCCACCTATTCCCCAATATAAACAATGTAATAAACTTGTTCTTCCATGTATATTAAATAATAAATTGCTATAA
>CAWVFT010000012.1:0-10307 GCA_963928635.1 Bacillota bacterium
TTCCTTTAATCTTACAATAACTTTTAAAATACAATTAAAATCTATTTACTTTTACTAGAATAGAATTTACTTTTTTAATTTACTAATTTATAAAGTTCAATAAAAAAGTGGATAAATACTATTGACAAATTAATATAAAAATGCTAATATTAGTATTGTCGTTGGTATTTGTCCAATAGATATGGAGAGGTGGTCGAGTTGGTTTATGGCACCAGTCTTGAAAATTGGCGTGCGTTAATAGCGTACCGTGGGTTCGAATCCCACCCTCTCCGCCAAAAATTAAAGTTAGATATAGTTATAAAATATCTAACTTTTATTAATAAAAAGTAGAAATTCTACTCGAATAAATGTAGGTGTACCCAAGTGGTGAAGGGGGCAGTTTGCTAAACTGCTAGGTCGAGCAATCGGCGCGGAGGTTCGAACCCTCTCACCTACGCCAAAAGATAATATAAAGTTACATTCACTTTATATTATTTTTTTGTTTTAATGTTGAATATTGTAAAAAAATAGGTTATAATTTTAATAATAGAGAAAATATACAAGGAAAAGCTTAAAAATACATATCAAATATATATATGGAGGTGAGAGCTTTTGAAATTAAAATATAAAATAAATAAGTTACATAAAATAATGTTAGTAGTAATTCTATTAATGTTACTAGTAGTAATAAATACAAATGTATATGCATCAACAAATTATAAAACAAAAACAGAAACAACTATTTATGTTGTAAATGAAGAGGCAGGAATAAGCTTAGGGGGACAAACCTTTTCTGTTGCTACAGATCAAGAATTTGAAGCAAATGAAACAAGAGAAACTGTTAATATTAATGGTTCAGCGATAAATGTTATAGAGGTAAGGAGTGATACAATACTAACAACAAGTGGAGTAGAAGTGATGAAAAAGTCAGGTGAAACGTGGTTTATACCAGTAAACGATATATCAGAAATTTCTGATATAGATATATCAGGAGGAGAAGGAGCAACAGGAGGCTACGGCTCAAGCGGATCATATGGTTTGGGTACAGTTGTGGTTCATCCATCTGGTAATGATGAAGAAGAAAGAGAAGATGACGAAGTACTAGCAGATTTAACAAAAGAAGAAGAGTTAGATAGGTACAAACCAGAAGGAGTTACAGGGGCAGTTACTTTGTCGGAAAAAACAAATGTTATAGTAGGCATAATTCAAGCCGTAGGAACTGTAATATCTGTTATAATACTAACAATAATAGCTATAAGATATATGATTTCAAGTGTTGAAGAAAAAGCTGAATATAAAGAAACAATGGTGCCATATATTATAGGTGCAGGTTCTTTATTAGTAGTTTCTAATTTTGTAGGAATTATATATTCAATAATTGAAAATATAAATATATAATTCCTTAGCTAAAATAAAATTTGCTAAAAGAAGAAGGTGATTATATGAAGAGAAAAAACATTAAAATGATTAATTTGATATTAATATTAATATTTATTTTTACAACAATACAAACACCTGTATTAGCAGAATATAGGCCAGAAGATTTAACGGGTAAAACACCAGAAGGAGAAACAGAGATAATAAAAAATCTAGGAAATCAAATAATAGGAATTATACAAGCAATAGGAGTGGTTGTTTCAGTAGTAGTTATAATAATTTTGGGAATTAAATATATGTTAGGAAGTGTCGACCAAAAGGCAGAATACAAAAAAACAATGTTGCCATATGTAATAGGTTCAGCTTTAATTTTTAGTGCATCAACAATTTCTTATATTATAATGAATGTGATTAAATTTTAGAAAAAAATGTAAAAAGTTGCAAAAATACGGAATATATTGTATAATTAATTAAGTGTAGATATTAACATTCTCTAAAACAAGAGATTTGATAATATAAAAAGCTAGAGAGGGGGGAAAGCAATGAGTAAAAAGACAATGAAAATAATAGTATTTATAGTAGTATTATTGAGTGTAGTAACAATTTCATCTTTAGTATTTGCAGAAGCAGGATTTACAGCAGAAGACTTAAAAGGAACAACTTCAGGAGCTAGTGGAGATATACAAAATCTTGGAAATAGAATTATAGGTGTTTTACAAGCGATAGGTATTGTTGTATCTGTAGTTGTAGTCATAGTTTTAGGTATTAAATATATGATGGGTAGTGTTGAAGAAAAAGCAGAATATAAAAAGACAATGATGCCATATTTAATTGGTGCAGCACTTATCTTTGCAGCATCTACAATATCTTTGATGGTAATGAATTTCTTAACAGAAAAATAGAAAATTCATACATATGTAATATTAAAGTGAAAATTTTATGAAAATACAAAAAGAGGGGTCATATTTCAGGATTCCCTCTTTTTTCGTAAAAAAAATCAAAAAATATTTGAAAATTCGATAATTTCTGTTATAATATAAATAGGGATTTTATATCAAAAAACGAAAAAAGAAGGTGAAAAAATGGCTATAGGAGCAGCTTTTAAAGGAGTTCAAAAATCACTTAACCAAAAAGATAAAAAAAAAGAAAAAAATGAAGAGAAAATTGGAGAAGATACATACTCAAAAGAACAAGAAAAAAGTCAAAATGAAAAAACATTAAACAAAACGATAAAAGCAATAGCTAAGATAATTTCAATAATTTTGAATACATTAATTCAGTTACTTTGGAAGTTATTAATAATTGTTTTTTTAGTATGTTTTATTGGTGCTCTTATAGGTTCAATTTTTGATTTATTTAATCAAGAAACATATAAAGATACAGATAAAGCTGTTAGCAATACAGCCATAATAATAAATACGGCAATTACAGATGAAAATTTCGTAAATGAAATAAATGAAATGATAAATACAAATGCAAGCAATGTAGATATATATGCAAAAATAAAGGATAAACTAGAAGAAACTGGAATGACAGAAAGTGATGCTGAAATATATAAAGAAAATGTTTTAGAAATTATTAAAGAAAATAATACAGGAGGCCAATAGATTAAAAAATACTACGGATATGAGGTTTTGTTAATTTATTAATAATATTGTTTAAATATAATAAACTGTAGTATGTTTAAGAATTTAATTAAAGACATTGTTACACTTATATTACAAATATATTAAATATTTATTTTTTTAACTATATATATTACAAAAAGAAACAAATTTTGCTATAATATATAATGAAAAGTTGCGAAAATTAAGTAAAAGCTTTTAAATATTATACATAACGCAAAGGAGGAGATTTAATGGGAACATATGGCTTGCCAAGAGACGTTAAAGGAGAAGGAAGAATATTATTTGTTTTTTCTAAAAAAGCTTTAATATATACAAGTATTGGAATAACGATAGGACTATTATTTTATTTTATATTTAATATTATTGGGATAGGAATTGTGGGAATAATAATAACACTTCTGTTAGGATGTGTAGGCTTTATAATAGGAACTTTTAAAATCCCAGAAACAAATTCTTTTGAACTTGCGAGAAAAGCAGGAGGAGAAAATATTGATGAAGTGATAAAAAGAGCTTTTAATTTCAAAATGAAGAAGAATCTTATATATGTAAATAAAGACGTAGAAGTAAAAAGCAAAACGAGCACAAAGGAGGGAAAAGAAAATGACTAATGATGTATCAACATTATTAACAATTATTTTGTCAATAATGTTTTCAATATTAATAGTATTAATAATAACATATGTAGTAATAGTTTTTAGGAAGAAAAAAAAGGATAAAGAAGAATTAGATGGGAAAAAAATCATAAATGAAACAGGTGAAAGAACAGATAAAAAACTATTAAAACCGATAAAACAGTATACAGAAAAGCCAATAAGTGAATTTATGGAATTTGATACTGTTATCGATAATATGATACAAGAAGATAATGGAAAAAAATATGTTATGGTTATAAAATGTCAAGGAATTAATTATGATTTAATGTCAAACATAGAAAAAACATCTGTGGAACAAGGATTTATTGAATTCTTAAATACATTAAGGCATCCTATACAAATATATATACAAACGCAAAAAGTTGACTTAACAAAAAGTATTGAAAAATATGAAGAAAGATTAAATGGAATTCAAGAAGATTATTTAAAACAAAGAACGAGATATAATAGAATGATAGAATCTAGAACATACGGAAAAGAAGAAATAGAAAATGTATGGTATGAGCTTACAAAACAAACAAACTTGTTAGAATATGGAAGAGATATTATTAACAATACAGAAAAAATGAGTTTGAATAGTAACGTTTTAAGAAAAGATTATTATATAATAATTCCATATTATACAGCAGAGTTAGGGAATAATAAATATGATCAAAGTGAAATCAGAAATATAGCGTTTTCCGAATTATATACAAAAGCACAATCAATAATAAGAGCATTATTATCTTGTAATATAAATTCAAAAGTTTTAAATTCGGACGAATTAATAGAATTATTATATTCTGTATATAATAGAGAAGATTCAGAAATTTTTGGAATGGAAAAAGCAAAATTAGCAGGATATGACGAAATGTACACGACAGCACCTGACGTTTTAGATAAGAAAATGAAAGAAATAGATAGAGAAATTGAAAAAAGAGCAATAATATTAGCTGATCAGAAGTTACAAGAAGTAAAATCAGAAAAAGAGTTAGAAGTAGAAGAAAAAGAAATAAATATGGCAGAACTTGCAAAAGAAATGGCAAAAGTAATTTTAGCAAATAATAAAGCTGTATTAGGTAAAAGTGATACAGAAAAGGCAATAGAAAAAATAGAACAAGAAGAAGGAGGAGAAAAAGAAAATGTCAAAAAAAAGAAAACAACGAGAACTAGAAAAACAAGTTAATAAAAAAGAGGAAGAAGTAATGACATTGAAAAGACAATCTTTAAAAGATTTAATAGCTCCTTCAGGAATAGATGCATCAAACATAGATCATTTAGAAATTATCTCAAATGTAAAAAGATATGCAAGAAGTTTTTATGTATCAACACTTCCTCGTATGGCAACATTCCCATTATTATTTAGGGATTTGTACTTATTTGGAGATATAAATACATCTATATATATAAATCCAATTGCAGAGTCAAGATCACAAAATGAATTAAATAAAGTAATAAATGAGTTGGAAACAGAAAGGCTTGTAGCTCAAGATAGAGGAAATATAAACAGAGAAAGTAATCTAGCTCAAAAAAGATTTGAAGCAGAACAATTAAGAGATGAAATTTCAGCAGGATTTAATAAAATGTATGAAGCTTCAATTGTAGCTACAATTTTTACATATAATTTAGAAGATTTAGATCGACTTACAAAAATGTTGTCTTCAGAAATGGCAAAATCATTGGTAAGCGTAAAAAGCACATGGGCAATGCAAGAAGAGGCATTTCAATCTAATTTGCCATTAATGAATGATAAAATAAAGAAAACGCATTCTTTTGATAGAAGATCAATGGCTACAGTTTTTCCGTTTGTAACATCTGATGTTGGACATTCCACAGGAATACCTTTAGGTTTTAATAAGCAAACAGGAATACCAATATTATTTGATAACTTTCACTCATCACTTAATAATTATAATATGGTTATATTTGCTAAGTCAGGAGCAGGTAAATCAGTAACAATGAAAACATTAATATCTAGATCATCAGTACTTATGGGAATAGAAAGTTTAGCACTTGATGCCGAAGGCGAGTACACAATAGTTGCTGAAAGTTTGGGCGGAATAAATGTAATTTTAGGACCAAATTCTAAAACTGTAATCAATGTTTTTGATATAGAACCAGAAAGAGTAAAAGATGAAATAACAGGAAAGGAAAAAGTAGTTTTAAGCGTAGAAAACAAAGTTGAAGATGTTACTCAAGCATTACTTACAATGGCAAGAGGAAGCACAAGAAGTACAGATGTAAATGAACTTACAAAACAAATTATAGCTGAATCCGTAGCAGAAGAATATTCAGCACTTGGAATTACAAATGATCCTGAAAGTTTATACGAAGATGTAGGAGAAACTTTAAAAGGCAGAAGCGCATTATATAGAAATAAAAAGAAAATGCCTACAATAGGATCATGGTATAAAAGAATAGAAAGAAAAGCAGAAAATGACCAAAATAAAGATTATAGATTCCATTATAGTTATTTATTAAAAGTTATGAAACAATATATAAGAGAATATGATGGGCAAATGGCGTATTTTGATGGACAATCTACATTTGAATTACTAGATGGAGCACCATTTATAAATTTAGATATATCACAATTAGAAGAAAGATTTGCAAGACCACTTGCACAACAAATTTTACTTTCTTGGATTTGGGAAAAATACGTTAAGAAAAATAGCGAAGATAAATTAAAAGCAAGAAAGAAAAGAGTAATTGTGGACGAGGCCTGGATGTTATTGCCATATCCCGAAGCAGTAGACTTCTTAAATACAATGGCAAGACGTGCAAGGAAAAGAAACGTTTCACTTGCTATTATATCTCAGAGATTCCAAGATTTTTATGAAAAACCTGAAGCACAAGCAGTTCTTACATCTTCAGATACAAAGTTATTTTTAGCACAAGATAAGTCTGAAATAGAACAATTAAGAGAAGTATTTAAATTG
Source organism: Bacillota bacterium (assembly GCA_963928635.1). Taxonomy (GTDB): domain Bacteria; phylum Bacillota; class Clostridia; order TANB77; family CAG-508; genus CAG-269. The sequence continues at coordinate 6,556 of CAWVFT010000012.1, forward strand.
AGCGAGGGTGAAGCATCATTTTTAATTACATGTACAAAAGGAGAAGGGTTACTAAAGGTAGGCGCCGAAACTGCAATACTTCAAATAAGGCCTACAGAAAAAGAATTTGAATTTGTCGAGACAAATTTAAATAAATTAGCACAAATGAGAAGAAAAAAACTAAGACAATAAAACGGAGGTAAATATAGTGTTAAAGCATAAACAAAAAATGCAAAAGATAATAGCAACATTATTAATATTAGTAACATGTACATTTGCCGTTCCTAATTTTTCGCAAGCGGATTTTGGAGGTAAATTATTTTCACCTGTAGTTAATCTATTTGCAGCATTAGGAGATGTTGTAATAGGAGGTTTGCAACATTGGATGTTAGGAACTTCTAGTTTATGGTCAGCTTCTTTAGAACATGATGACTATAACGTAACACAAATGACTGAAAAAATAGAAAATGGAGAATCAACTTCAGCTATAGTTGTGGAGGTTGCAGGAAAAAACTTAGATAGAGGCTGGTTTCCTTTTGATGGGAAATATGATGATATTGCAGTACCAAATATCATATATTCTCCAGAATTGATATTTTCTAACTTAGTTCCAGCATTAGATATAAATTTTTTGAATCCAGATCCAAGCAGATATAATCCAGTAGAAATAGGAACACAGACACCAATTTCAACAGGTTCTGCATTACATGAAGTAATTGCAGCATGGTATACAGCGTTTAGGAATATTGCATTAGTCGGTTTATTATCTGTTCTAGTTTATGTGGGAATTAGGATTGTTATTAGTAGTAGTGCAGGAGAGAAGGCAAAATATAAAGAAAGACTTACAGATTGGTTAGTAGCGTTGTGTTTGCTATTTGTGATGCAATATATAATGTCATTTACTATAAACATAACAGAACAAATTACAACAATTTTTTCTGGATCTCAAACAATAGATGTGAGAGTAAGAGACTCAAAAGTAATTTCATCATCTGATGTAGAATCATCAAACGATGACGGTTCAGATGTAGAAAAAAACGTAGATTTTGCATTTACGACAAATTTAATGGGATATATGAGATTTATGGTATATCTTGACGACTTGTTAGAGAAATGTGCTTATTTGATAATATATTTAGTTTTAGTAATATATACAGTAATGTTTACAATTATTTATATGAAAAGGGTTTTATATATGGCATTTTTCACAATGATAGCACCAATGGTAGCTCTTACATACCCATTAGATAAATTAAGCGATGGGAAAGCGCAAGCATTTAATTTATGGATAAGAGAATATATTTTTAATGCATTGATACAACCAATGCATCTAGCATTATATACTATGCTTATGACATCTTCAATGTATTTAGCAACAACAAATCCAATATATGCTTTAATTGCAATAGGATTCTTATTCCCAGCAGAAAAATTTATTAAGAAAATGTTCGGCTTTGATAAAGCACAGACAGCAGGAGGAGCAGGAAGCTTTGCTGGAGGAGCTTTAACAATGGCTTTGTTGAATAGAATGAGAGGAAGAGGAAGAAGTGGAATTTCAAGTTCCGGAAATGATTATAGCGGAGATTACATAGAAAAAGGAGTAAAAACGAGTGCAATCAGTTCAGGGACATTGTTAAATCCTGCTAGAAATCAAGATTCAGAACAAAATGAAAACTTAAAAACAACTGAGAAAAATCAAAGCGTATTAAAAGATGGTGAGGAGAAGAACAAAGGTACTACAAGCAGAAGAATGCCTAATGGTGATTATATTTTTGAAAATTCAGGACAAACAGAAACAAAAACACAAGGAGGAGTAATTTTAACAGGTGATTCAGTAGTACAAGATAATTTTAAAAATAGAGACCAAACAGCAGAGAAAGAAAGCGATTTAAAAGAAAATATGCCATATGTTCCTACTTTTAAAAATAGGGCTGGAATGAGAGCAAGAAACCTTGGTAATGGTATTAAGAGAAGACTTAAGAAAGCGCCAAAATCTTTAGGAAAATTTGCTTTAAATACAGGTGTGTCTTTAGGTAAAGGCTTAGCGGGAGCAGCTTTAACAGCAATTCCTGCAGGAATTTCATTAGTGGCATCTGGAGGAGATGTTGGTACAGCCTCTAAAATACTTGGAGCTGGAGCAGGGACAATGATGACAATAGGACCTAAAGGAGAAGAAATAGAAGCAGGAATATATAATGCAGTGGCAAGTTCTAATAAGTCAGCAAGAACTCCAGAAGAACAAAAAGAAGTTGAAGCAAAGAAAAAATACAGAAAAACTATTGATGATACTCAACAAATAGAAAAATTAAGAAAAGTAATGAAAAAAGGAGATAAAGAAGAGTATAAAAAATATGGACAATCTCCAGAAAAATGGATTTCAGAAAATAAAGATATTATTAAAGAATATATGAAAAACGACGTAACTAATCTCGATACTATATACAAAGCAGAAAAATTGAGAAATACAGAAGGTTCAAATATGGATAAAAAATACGCAATTGAACTTGCAAGACAATCAGATTTAATAGGTAAGAGAATTCATAACCCAGGATTTATGCAAGATTTCAGGAATGAATTAAATCAAAATATGTCTAGACAAGATACAGATAGATTTCTTAATCATTTGAATGCTATGGATGCTTAATCTATAGCAGTCTTTATAAATAACGGAGAATATAAGGGCGAAAAAATTTAATTCTTTTCCAACCTGATTTGTACCTTAAGAAAGGAATGGTTGTAATTATGAATTGGATTATTCGAATGTATAACCAAAATAGAAATATAATCTTTCTTGTAATAATAGCTGTTATTTTTATTATAATTCTAATTCAAGGTATAAATTATTTGTCTACAAGACAATTAGAAGAAAATAATAGAGAACAAGAAGATATAGCAATGGAGCCAGATGAAGTATATAATAAGAATGTATCAGCATTATATGGCGAAAATGCGGCACCTACTAATGATGCAGAAAATTATAATAATATATTAGATACATTTTTAACTTATTGTTTAAATGGAGATATAGCAAATGCTTATAGCTTATTGTCAGATGTATGTAAAGAAGAATTATATCCTTCTCAACAAGTATTTGAACAACAATATTATGAAAATATATTTGATAAAAATAAAATATATGATTATCAATATTGGGCAGGCAAGACATACCAAGTTACAATATCTGATGACATATTAAAAACTGGAGGAACTGGAACAAAAATTAGAGATTATTATACTATAGTAAGAGAAGAGAATAATAATTTTAAGTTAAATATAAATGGTTTTATAGGAAAAACAGAAATTAATTCTACTGAAGAAGACGAAGGGATAAAAGTAACAGTTAAAAATTTATTGCAATACAATAATTATGCTATATATGAGATAAATATTAAAAATAATACAGATAAAACAATTTTGTTAGATTCTCAAACTAATTCAAACAGCATATACGCAGTAAACCATACAGGAGACGAAGCTGTTAATCTAAGAGCATATACAGAAGATATAAATCCAGAAGATTTAATCGTACTTTCAAAAGGAGAAAAAACTTTAAAGATTAGGTTTAATACCAACTATAGCAGTACAATAAATGTAAATACAATAGTATTTTCAAATGTAGTTATGAATTATGATGATTATAAAGTCAATAACGAAAACTATATAAACAATGTAATAAGAATTGCAGTAGATAATTAAATAAATGGGAAAACCGTAAAGAAAGGGATGAGAGTAAATTGGGAAAAGAAAATAAAAATAAAAAATTAAAAAAGTTA
>CAWVFT010000013.1:0-12600 GCA_963928635.1 Bacillota bacterium
ATTTAATAACAGAAAATGTTAACATTTAAAAGTTGCCAAAATGCCCCGTCCCCATTGGCAAAGAAAGGGAAAAAAATGAAGCAAGAAAACTACCTAAAAGAACTAGAACAATGTGAAATATGCCCACATAAATGTAAAGCTAATAGAACAAAAGGGCAAATAGGAAGATGTAAAGCAACAGATAAAATCAAAATTGCTCTATATTCCATACATAAATTTGAAGAACCATGTATAAGTGGAGAAAAAGGATCTGGAACTATATTTTTTTCTAATTGTAATCTAAATTGTATATATTGCCAAAATTATGAAATAAGTCAGCAAGGAAAGGGAAAAGAAATATCAATAGAAAGATTAGCAGAAATAATGTTAGAATTACAAGAAAAAAATGTAGAAAATATAAACTTAGTAACTCCAACAAGTTATGCGTTACAAATAATTGAAGCAATAAAAATAGCAAAAAATAAGGGATTACATTTACCAATAATATATAACACAAATGGATATGAAAATATAGAAACAATAAAAAAATTAGAAGGATATATTGATATATATTTGCCAGATTTAAAATATTACTATAACAAAACAGGAAAAAGGTACTCTAAAATTGATAACTATTTTGAAATTACAACAAAGGCGATTTTAGAAATGTATAATCAAGTTGGAGGAACATTATTAGATGAAAGAGGAATGATAAAAAAAGGATTAATGATAAGACACCTAGTATTACCAAATAACATAGAAAACAGCAAAAAAATATTAAAATGGATTAAAGAAAATATAAATGATGATGTGTATATAAATGTAATGGCACAATATTTTCCTACATATAAAGCAAAAGAAGATGAAAAATTAAGCAGAAAATTAACACAAAATGAATTTAAAGAAATAGAAGATTTTGTATATGATTTAGATATAAAAAATGGATATATGCAGGAACTAGGAGAACATGAAGAAGAATATGTTCCAAAGTGGTGGAAATAAGCTACTGTTTAAGCACAATTAATTAAAAATTTAAATTAATTTGTAGAATTTTATAAAATATTATGATATACTCAAAAACGGTGTAAAAATATATAAAGGATAGTGATTAATATGGAAAATTATGATTTAATTGTTGTAGGAATGGGACCAAGTGCAATATTTTTAGCATATGAATTAATAGCAAGGAATGAAGTTCATAAAGTATTATTAATAGATGAAGGAAAGTCAGTAGAAAAAAGATATTGCCCAGTAGAGAAAAAAGGAGAATGCATGAAATGTAAACCATTTTGTAATATAACAAGTGGATTTTCAGGTGCAGGAGCTTTCTCTGATGGAAAACTTTCTTTATACAATGAAGAAGATGAAGACATATATGTTGGAGGAAATCTACATCATTACATAGGAGTTGAAAGAACAAAAAGACTAATAGATTATGCTGACAATGTTTATCTAAAATTTGGAGCAGATAAACATTTAGAAGGAACTGAACATCAAGAAGAAATTAAAAAACTAAAAGAAAAAGCTAAAAAAGAAGATATTGACTTAATAGGAATTCCAATAAGACATTTAGGAACAGAAAAAAGTCACGAAATATATAAAAGAATACAAGATTACCTAGAAGAAAATAATATAAATATGATGTATGAAACAATTGTTGAAGACCTAATAGTTGAAGATAATCAAATAAAAGGTGTAAAAATAAAAAATGCAAATAATGTTAAAGAAGAAAAAGACATCTATGCAAAGAAAGTTGTTTTAGCAGTCGGTAGAAAAGGTGCAGACTGGCTTTCAAATATGTGTGAGAAGCATAAAATAAAAACAGAACCAGGAGCAGTTGATATTGGAGTAAGATATGAGCTAAAAGATGAAGTAATGCAAGAAGTAAATAAATATTTATATGAAGGCAAATTTATAGGAAGACCATATCCTTTTAGAGATAAAGTAAGAACCTTCTGCCAAAATCCTAGTGGATTTGTGTCAGAAGAAGTATATGATGATAATTTATCTTTAGTAAATGGACATTCATATAAAGATAAGAAAAGCACAAACACAAACTTAGCAATATTAGTATCACATAATTTCAAAAATCCTTTTAATAAGCCAATTGAATATGGCAAAAATGTAGCTAAAAACTTAAATGAGCTAGGAAATGGAGCAATACTTGTACAACGTTTAGGAGATATCCAAAGAGGAAAACGTACATGGAAAGAAGAATTAGATAATAATGAAGTTGTGCCAACATTAAAATCAGCAGTTCCAGGAGATATTACATTTGCAATAGGATATAGAACAATGACTGATATATTGATGTTTATAAGTGCAATGGATAAAATAATAGAAGGATTTGCAGATCCACATAATTTATTATATGCACCAGAAATAAAATTTTACAGCAATAAAGTTTTTATAGACCAAAATTTTGAAACAAGCATAAAAAATCTATATTGTATAGGTGATGGTGGAGGAATGACAAGAGGACTTATGATGGCATCAGCTGCAGGAATACAAATGGCAAGAATTTTAATACAAAATCTATAATATAGCCAATTTAATTGCAAATACATTGTCAGCAAGATAGATTATATGATATCATATTATACGAAATAAATATATTTTTAAAAGGAGGATTAGTTTTATGACACAGGCAGACAAAAACTTTATTGAAACATGTAAAGAAATCATTGAACATGGTTACTCATCAGAAGGAACAGGAGTAAGAACAAGATGGCAAGATGGAGCAGAAGCAAACTACTATTCAATAGTAGGAGTGCAAAACAAATATGATGTTGGGAAAGAATTTCCAATGATAACACTTCGTAACAACTCAAAAACCATCACAAATGCAATTGATGAGATTTTATGGATATGGCAGAAAAAGTCAAATAAAATAGAAGACTTGCATTCACATATCTGGGATCAATGGGCAGGAGAAGATGGTACAATAGGAAAAGCATATGGATATCAACTGGGTAAAAAATATGAGTTCAAAACAAAAGAAGGAATAAAAGTAATGGACCAAGTTGATTACTGCTTATATCTGTTAAAACATGACCCAGCAAGCAGAAGAATTATGACAAATCTATTTAATCATGAAGAATTAAAAGATATGAACCTAGAGCCATGTGCATATGGTACACAATGGTTAGTAAAAGAAGGAAAACTTCATCTCATATTAAACCAACGCTCACAAGACATGTTAACAGCAAACGGATGGAATGTAATGCAATATGCAGCATTACAATATATGTTTGCACAAGTATCAGGACTAGAAGTAGGAACATTAACACACAATATAGGTGACTGTCATATCTACGATAGGCATATACCTTTAGTAAAACAACTACTTGAAGCAAAGCCTGTAGAAGTAACGCCAAAATTAGTCATAAAAAATCCAACAAAAGACTTCTATGAATTTAGAGTCGAAGATTTTGAAGTTCAAAATTATGATTACAACAAAGAAGTAAAAATCGGAAAAATTCCAGTTGCAATTTAGGAACGTATCAAATTGAACAAAAATTGTTCAAAAGGGACACACATCCTTTTTTTCAAAGGTGTGTCCCTTTCAGATAAATTTTAAACGATTTGATACGTCCCAGAAAGGATAAAAAATGTTAAGCATAATAGTAGCAAAAGCACAAAATAATATAATTGGAAAAGATAATAAGTTATTATGGCATATACCAGAAGATTTAAAAATGTTTAAAAAATTAACAACAGGACATATAATTATAATGGGAAGAAAAACATTCGAATCTTTAGGAAGAGTATTACCAAATAGAAAACATATTGTATTTACTCAAAATCCAGATTTTAAGATAAATAATGAAAATGTAAAAGTAATACATTCAATGCTAGAAATACAAGAATATATCGAAAACAAAGAAGAAAATTTTGTAATTGGTGGAGCAATGATATATAATTTGCTAATGCCATATACAAACAAAATGTATATTACAGAGATACATAAAGATTTTGAAGGAGATACAGTTTTTCCAAAAATTAATTTAGATATTTGGAAAGAAGTAAGTAGAGAAAAAGGTAAAGATGTAAAAGAAAATAATTTAGATTATGATTTTGTAATATATGAAAGAAAAAACAAATAAGAATAATAAAAATAGCTTTTGGAAAGAATAGAAAAACAAGGAGGAGTTTTTATGTTCAAACCAGAAGCTATTTATTTTGAAAAAAATATAGAAAACTATGAATTAGGAAAAGAATTATTAGAAAAATATAAAGATATACCAAAATTCGAAATAGAAAATCATAATAATATAGAAGAAATGAGGAAGAAATCAAATAAAGAATTCCCATATATGAAAAGAAATTTAATAATAGGGACAAGAAAAACACATAAATTTATAGAAAATCATAAAACATCAGATTTTTTAGTACCTTATACATCTTCAGGTTGCACAGCATCATGTTTATATTGCTATTTAGTATGTAATTATAACAAATGTGCATACTTGAGAGTATTTGTAAATAGAGAAGAAATGTTAAATAAAATAATAAAAACAAGTGAAAAATCAGAAAAAGAACTAACATTTGAAATTGGAAGTAACAGTGATTTAATATTAGAAAATACGATTACAAAAAATTTAGTTTGGACAATTGAAAATTTTAAAAACACAACTAAAGGAAAGCTAACGTTTCCAACAAAATTTAGCATGGTAGATGACATTTTACCGTTAGACCATAAAGGAAAAATAGTTGTAAGAATGAGTGTGAATCCAGAAGAAATAATAAATAGAGTAGAATTTGGAACGTCAAGGTTAAATGAAAGAATAGAAGCAATAAATAAACTAGGAGAAGCGGGATACAAAGTAGGAATTTTAATCGCACCGGTTATACTAGTAGAAAATTGGAAAGAAAAATATACTGAACTTGTCCAAAGATTAGAAAGTGAGCTTTCAAATAAGATAAAAAAAGAAGCATTTTTCGAAATAATATTTATGACATATAGCTATGTTCATACAAAAATAAATGAAGAAGCATTTCCCAATGCAATAAACTTATATAACAAAGAAATAATGACAGGTAGAGGAAAAGGAAAATATATGTATAAAAATGAGATAAGACAAGAAGGAGACTTATTTTTTAGAGATTTAATGAAAAAATATTTTCCTCAAAATAAAATTGAATATATTGTATAACTATTCAAAATTAATAACACTAAGCTTAAGTAATTATTGCTGAATAGTTAATATATTGTTTGATTTTTCTTTGACTTTTTTTTTGAATGTGTTATAATTTTCATATATAAATAAAAATATAATTATTTTCCAACCAGATTTGTGGCTTAAGAAAGGAATGATAGTAATTATGGCATATATAGAATTTAAAAATGTATGTAAAGAATATAAGATGGGAGAAGTGGTAATAAAAGCATTGAATAATACTAATTTTTCAATAGAGAAAGGAGAATTAGTAGTAATAGTAGGACCTAGTGGTGCTGGAAAAACAACAGCATTAAACATATTAGGTGGAATGGACCATGTAACATCAGGGGAAGTTATGGTAGATGATAAAAAAATTTCAGAATTAAAAGGAAAAGCATTAATAAAATATAGAAGAGAAGACATAGGATTTGTTTTCCAATTTTATAATCTAGTTCAAAACTTAACAGCAATAGAGAATGTAGAACTTGCAACTCAAATATGTAAAGATTCTTTAGATCCAGCAGAAGTATTAGAAAAAGTAGGATTAAAAGACAGAATGAAAAACTTTCCATCACAATTATCAGGCGGAGAGCAACAAAGAGTAGCAATAGCAAGAGCAATTGCAAAAAATCCAAAATTATTGTTGTGTGATGAGCCAACAGGAGCATTAGACTATAAAACAGGAAAGCAAATTTTAAAGCTTTTACAAGATACAGCAAGAAAAGAAAACATGACAGTTTTAATAATAACACATAATGCAGCACTAGCACCAATGGCAGATAAAATAATTAAATTTAAAAATGGAACAGCAGAAGTTATAGATACAAATGAAAACCCAGTACCTTTTGAGCAAATTGAGTGGTAAAGCAAAAAAAACAAAATTAGGCAGGTGAAATTGATGAAAGATAAAAAAGAAAAAATTAAAAAAACTAAAAAGCATAGGTACAAAATAAAAAAAGCTCTGTTAAAAGACAGTTTTAAGGAAATAAAAACAAGTTATAGAAGATTTATTTCAATATTACTTATGGCTCTACTAGGAGTAGGATTCTTTTCTGGACTAAGGGCAGCATCTCCAGATATGTTAGATAGTATAGATACATATTACAAAAATCAAAACGTATATGATATAGAGGTAATATCTACATTAGGACTAACAAATGAAGATAAAGAAGCATTAAAACAAATCGAAAATGTAGAAGAAATATATGGCACATACAGTAAAGATGGCTTAATAAAATTAGAAGACAAAGAAATAGTGTCAAAAATATTATGTGTTGATGAAATAAACACACCAATATTAAAAGAAGGAAATATGCCACAAAACATAAATGAATGTGTAGTAGAAGCAAACTTTTTAAAAAACAATAACAAAAAAATTGGTGATTATATAGAAATAGAGCCAGAAGAAAGCGAAATAAAAAGCAATGAAAATACAGAATATCTAAAAGAAAGAAATTTAAAAATCGTAGGAACAGTCGAAAGTCCTATATATATATCAAGAGAAAGAGGAACAAGCAAATTAGGAGCAGGTTCAATAAATTACTACATATATGTAAATAAAGATAACATAAATAGCGAAGCATATACAGAAATATATTTAAAAGTAAAAAACAGTAATAAATATCAAACATCAAGTAATAAATATGAAGAGATAGTAGATGAAACAAAAACAAATATCGAAGAAATAAAAGAAGAAAGAGAACAAGCAAGATACAATGAACTAATTGATGAAGCAAATAAGAAAATACAAGAAGCAGAGAATGAATTCAATACAGAAAAACAAAACGGAGAACAACAACTGAGTGATGCAGAAGCTAAAGTTCAAGAAGGAAAAAATGAAATAGCGTCAGGAGAAGCTGAAATAGAGAAAAACGAATCAAAAGCAAATAAAGAATTTTCAAATGCAGAAAAACAAATAAATAATGCAAAAGCACAAATAACAGCAAACGAATTGCAATTAAACAACAAAAAGCAAGAGGCAGAAACAAGTTTTAAGGAAGCAGAAACTCAGAAAGCAAATTTACAAAATAATTTAACAACAATAACAGCAGGACTAAACGAAATAAATACAAACTATGCACAAATAGAAGAAAAACTAAAAGATCCAGAATTAACAGAACAAGAAAAATTAATTTTAGAAAAAGCGAAAGAACAATTAGAAGTTAAAAAGCAAGAATTAGAAACAAACAAAACAACAATAGAAAATGGAATAGCACAGATAGAAACACAAGTAAATACAGCAAAACAAGAAATATCAAATGCAGAAGCACAAATAGCTTCAGCAAAACAAGAAATAACAACACAAGAAGCAAATTTAAAAACACAAAAAACAAAAGCATATAGAGAAATAAATAGTGCAAAACAAAAATTAGAATCATCAAAAAAAGACATTGAAGAAGCAGAAGCAGAACTACAAAAAGCAAGAGATGAATTCAACAGTAAAATAAGCGAAGCAGAAGGTAAATTAATAGATGCAAGAGAAGAAGTATCAAAAATAGAAAATCCAGAATGGTACATATTAGACAGAAATCAAAATTCAGGATATAGCAGTTTTATACAAGATGCAGATAGTATAGCAAACCTAAGTATGGTATTTCCAATAGTATTTTTTGCAATAGCAACATTAGTATCATTAACATCAATGACCAGAATGGTAGAAGAAGAAAGACAAGAAATAGGAACATTAAAAGCGTTAGGATATAATAAGTTCCAAATATCATTAAAATATATAATATATTCAAGTTTAGCATGTATTATAGGTGGAGTTATTGGAATGAATATAGGATTCCAACTATTACCAAGAATAATTTGGGATATGTATTCAATGATGTATGAATTACCAGAATTCATAATATCATTTAACCATCAATATTCATCATTAGGATTAGGTCTAATATATATTTGTATTGTAGGAGCAACAATATATTCAATATTAAGAGAAGTAAAAGAAGAACCAGCAATACTACTAAGGCCAAAAGCACCAAAATTAGGGAAAAGAGTTCTATTAGAAAGAATAACGCCAATTTGGAAAAGATTAAACTTTTCACAAAAAGTAACAATAAGAAATATTTTTAGATACAAAAAAAGATTCCTAATGACAATAATCGGAATATGTGGATGTACAGCATTAATACTTGCAGGCTTTGGAATAAAGGACTCAATATCTGCAATACTCCCATCACAATACGAAGATATATTTACTTATGATATGCAAATAACATTAAAAACATCATTAGATGAAAATCAAAAACAAAACTTTATAACTAACTTACAGAATAATGACAAAATATCAGAAATATCAGAAGCATATATGTTAGCAGGAACAACAGAAAAAAATAACAAGCAAGAAGATATTCAAATAATAGTTCCAAAAGATAACAGCGAGCTAGAAAAAGTTATAAACTTAAAAGATTTAGAAACAGAAGAAAAAATTACATTAGGAAATGATGGCATAGTAATAACAGATAAACTTGCAGAATTGATAGGGGCAAATATAGGAGACACAATAAAAATAACTGACTCAAACGATATAGAAAAAGAAGTAAAAGTAGTAAATATAGCAGAAAATTATATATCACATTATGTGTATATGTCCAGAGAATTTTACGAAAGTATATATCAAGAAACATATAGTACAAATGTATTGCTAATAAAAGACAATAATTTAAATAAAGACCAAGAACAAGAACTATCAAGAGAATTAGTAGCACAAAATGAAGTATCAACAATAACATTAACATCTACAATAATGGGAGTATTAGACGACACAATGAAATCTTTAGACTATGTAGCCGTAGTTTTAATAGTTTCAGCAGGACTGTTAGCATTTGTAGTTTTATATAACTTATCAAATGTAAACATAAGTGAAAGAATAAGAGAATTAGCGACAATAAAAGTGCTTGGATTTTACGATAAAGAAGTATACACATATATATCAAGAGAGACAGTCTTGCTTACAATAATGGGAATATTATTAGGATTAGCTGGAGGATATTTCTTAAATTTATATATACTAGGAACATGTGAAATAGATATGCTAAGATTTGTAAGAATAATAAACCCACTAAGTTATTTATATGCTGTTCTAATAACAATAGCGTTTTCAATAATAGTAAGTATAGCAACATATTTTGCATTAAAGAAAATAGATATGATAGCAAGCTTAAAAAGTGTAGAATAGAAATAGGGATTTAGGGACGTATCTTAAAATCCCTACGTTTATCAAATTTTATTTGATAAACGTGTAGCTACAATCGCTATTGCCTTTGTAATTTCATGAAATGAAATTACAAATCGGCGAGAAGAAAAATTGACAAGCAATTTTTCTTGGGGATTTTGGGGGACAGATTTTTAAAATAAAATATAATAAGTCAAAAAAGGATATAAATAGCAGGAAGTTATTTATATCCTTTTTGATAGTTTATTTTTTCAAAGTTACTACTGTTACACCCATTTCACCTTCGCCAAAAGTACCAAGTCTAAAAGATTTTACATGAGGATTAGTTTTTAAAAATTTATGAATACCTTCACGTAATTTACCAGTACCTTTACCATGAATTATATGAACAGTCTCAAGTTTTGCTAAACTACAATCATCTAAAAATTTATCAATAGCAAAAGTTGCTTCTTCTACATTAAGACCAATAACATTGATTTCCGAAGAAACATTTTTAGATTTAGAAATTCCAGAAACATTAACTTTGCTATTATTTACCTTTGGAGTATCTTTTTTAGTATTCAGAATTTCTATATCATTAATAGAAACACTAATTTTTAAATCCCCAACTTGTACTAAAATATCATTATTTCTAGAAGGTTTAGATATAATCTTACCTTTAGAATTAAGAGACTTAACAAAAACATCAGTATCTTTATTTAATAAATCTAAAGTAAAATTGTTATTAGAAGAATTATTATTAACATCTAAAGATATATCCTTAATTTTTTTATTTAATTCATTTCTAAGAGAATTCATACTTTTAGCAGTATTATTATTTGCAGACTCTTTTAAATCATCTAAACTTTTTATAATTTGATTAGATTCTTCTTTAGCGTCAAGCAAAATCTTTCTAGCTTCAATTTTAGCATTATTAATTATTTCTTTTCTCTTCGCGATTAAATCTTCATTATCCTGTTTTAAATTAGCCTCTATTTCGGATATATTTTCTAATTTTTTAGAGATTTCTTCTTTTTCTTTTTCAGTTGATATTTTATTATCATAAATATTTTTTAAAAGCTCCTCAAAATGAATATCAGTATCATTTAACTTTGACTTAGCATTATCTATAATTTTAGAATTTAAACCAAGATGTTTGCTTATTTCAAAAGCATTACTCTTACCAGGAACACCAACAAGTAGTTTGAAAGTAGGGGATAAAGTATTTAAATCAAACTCAACAGAAGCATTTTCAAAACCTTTATTTACTAATGCATACTTTTTTAATTCTTGGTAATGGGTAGTGGCAATTGTTAAAGCTTGAGTTTTTTCGATATACTCTAAAATACTAATAGCGAGTGCCGCACCTTCAATTGGGTCAGTTCCAGAACCTAATTCATCAACCAATACTAAAGAGTTTTCGTTACAATTATCTATTATATTCACGATATTTGACATATGTGATGAAAAAGTGCTAAGTGAATCTGCTATACTTTGATTATCTCCAATATCTGCAAATATTTTATCAAAAACAAAAATTGAAGATGAACCATCAGCAGGAATACCAAGCCCACTACAAGCCATACATGTAAGAAGACCAACAGTTTTTAATGTAACAGTTTTTCCGCCAGTATTAGGTCCAGTAATAACTAATGTGTTAAAATCTTGACCAAGTGATAAAGAAATAGGAACAGCGGTATTTTGGTCTAATAAAGGATGCTTAGCATTATTTAATACGATTATCTTTTCTATATTCAAATTTGGAATATTACCATTAATAGACTTAGCATATTTTGCTTTAGCAAAAATAAAGTCTAAATTAGATATATTTGAAACATCTAATTTTAATTCATTTACATATGGATAAAACAATTTAGATAAATCTTGCAATATTTTTTCAATTTCAATATTTTCTTCAATTTTCAAATTATTAAATTCATTATTCAACTCAAATACAGATATTGGTTCAATAAAGACAGTTGAACCAGAGCTAGATACATCATGTATAAAACCCTTGATCATAGAACGATATTCTTCTTTTACAGGTATAACATATCTATTATTTCTAATTGTAACAACATTTTCTTGTATATATTTTGAGTTTGAACTAGAATGAAGTATATTGTTTAATTTGTCCTTTATATCTTGTACAATATTTCTTTGCTTTTTTCTTATACTTTGCAATGTCTTTGATGCAGAATCATCAATTGTGTTTTCATCTATAATGCTTTTAGATATTTTTTCCACTACACTATTGTTAGAATATAAATTAGAAAAAATATTGTTTAATATTGGAAACTCTGAAGGCTCAATATGTTCTACAAAAAAGTAATCTTTTAGATTATTACTAATTTTAAAGATATTTGCCAAGTTTAATAAATCTTTAATAGATAAAATTCCATATGTCTCTAATATTTTTGTTGTGCCTTCGATATCTGAAATTTCTGAAATAGGTGGAACTCCATTTCTATATAGCAAAGAAATTGCTTCATTTGTTTCATCTAATGATTTTTTAACATCATTATAATTGTTTGCTGGCAATAATTTTAAACAGATTTCTTTTCCTTGATTTGTGACGCAAAAATTTGATAATATATCTAATATTTTATTATATTCTAATTTTTCTAAGTAGTTATTTTTCATATATTTTTTACCTTTCAAATTCTAATTTTTATCAATTATATAACTGAATAGTGCTAATAGTCAATAAATTTAAGGGATTTTTGAATAATTGAAAAATTGACATAATCTTAAATTTTGAAAAATTTGTTTAAAGTTATTGACAAATTGAAAACAAAATATTATAATACTAATTGTCGTTGAAGATACCAATTTGCAGATGTGGCGGAATTGGTAGACGCACAGGACTTAAAATCCTGCGGTGGTTAAACACCGTGCCGGTTCGATTCCGGCCATCTGCACCATAAGAGCATCAAGGCTTTTGAGATATATAACCTTGATGCTTTTATAATAAAATTGCTAGAATTTTCTAACAAATTTCTAACAATTTTAGAAAATGCTTATTTATTAGGTATATTAGAGTCCAGATCTAATATATCTTTTTTATTTGTTTTAATATCTGTATTAGTATTAAAATTCAATGCTTTTTCAATGGCTGATGCAGAATTTATTTTTGTACTTGAATCTAAATGAGTATATCTTTCTGTTGTTTTAGAACTAGAATGTCCTAACCAATCTTGTATTTCTCTTAAAGAAATTCCCTTTTTAACAAGTAATGTAGCACAACTATGTCTTAAATCGTGAAATCTTATTTCTCTTAAATTATTGTTTCTTAATATTTGC
>CAWVFT010000014.1:0-7222 GCA_963928635.1 Bacillota bacterium
TCCTGAATATTTTTGGATAAACAATATTGCTGTATCCCACGCATAACTATTTACTAAATCACTATTTACTCCTGAATATAAATTTTGGCATAATTCACTTGCCTTGTTTTGCGTTACATAATTCCACGCTTGCACTCCAGCTTTAGATACCATTTTCATATTCTCTCCACTATATCCTGTCCAATTATCATTAGGAGCTTTATATGAACTTATCATATCTGATATATCTAATTCTGCATTTTCTACGCCTGCCTCGTATCTTGCTATATAATATCCATGATTATCTCTTACACTTTGGATAAATCCTTCTATATCTGTTGCTATTTTATTTCCATAATCTGGGTCATGAGATTCTGATGTGTCTTCCGTATGGCTTCCTAATAATCCTGATGGTGAATATTCTGATGGTGTTCCATCAATTGCAAATTCAAAATTATATCTACCAAGTAATATTTTCTTTTCTGCCTTTGTTCCATCTACGTCTGCTATTGTTGTTCCATCTTCACCTATTATTCCATCTACTGGTATCCATACATATTGGTTATACTCTTCTCGAACATCTATTGTTCCATCTCCATCTGTATCTGCTGTCCAGAAATCATCTTCTTTTTGTGTTCCCTCTGGGATATAATAAATTACTAATCCACCATTAATTGTTTTTTCTCCTTCTACATTTGATACCGTAAATCCTCCAGGGATTATTGCTGGTCTTTCTGATTCTCCATCATAATATTCATTTTTTTCTGCTGTTGCTGTTTCTCCTGGTTGCAATGTTGTTGATGGTGGATCCTATATGCTATTTCCTGGTGTCCATATATCAGATAATTTTATTTTATGTTTTCCTTTTTCTGTTGTTAATATTTTATCGTCAAAGTTTGTTCCTGATATATCTCCATATTTATCTGCTATTCTTTCTATGTCTGCTTCTGTTGGTCCTTTTCCCATGTTTTCTGTCATCTCATCATATATATCTACTCGTATCTGTTCTAAAATCTCTGTCTTTTCTGTTTCTTGTTTTGATTTCGCTGCGTTTGATAATATTCCATTATCTCCTGATAGTGCTGCAATTGTTACTGCTGCTAAGATTAGTAAAATTATTATTGTTATTACTAATGCAATTAGTGTTATACCTCTCGAGGTTGTAAATATTTTGTTTTTACTTTTTGCTAAAATATCTTTGCTTTTTGCTTTCTTTAAATTTTTCAATTTTTTTACCCCTTTCTTTTGTTTTTAATACTATTAATTTAATTCTTTTAATATTTTCACTTATGATATTTTGTACTTTTTTCTTAGTATTTATTCTGTATTAAACCAATAGTATATAGCATGATTTCTTTTAACTTTTCCTTAAGTATATAACTTAAAGTTTAAAATTATATTTAAATAATAACAATAAACTATTAAAAAGTCAATAAAAACGACTGAATTTTTTTGATTATAAATATTAAAGATTTTCAAATACAATTTGTATGAAATCTCATACTTTCCGCAATATACAAATGTTTTTTAAGTATTAATAAATCCTCAAGTTATATACTTAAGGAAATTTTTTTATTTCTTACTACCTAAAAATACAAAAAAATGGCTTATTAAACTTTACTTATTACGTATAATTAAATAAACCATTATTTTTAATTTAACATATCAAAACATCTATAAAATTCTTATAACATCATTGCAAATAGCCCTATCAAAAATCCTACTATATTCCCTACCGCTGTCATTCTACCATGATATAACTGATTAGATTCAGGAATTAGCTCTCCTGATACTATATATAGCATTGCTCCTGCTGCAAAACTTAGACACATTGCTATAATTGTTTGTGAAATTTGACCAATAATTGCTCCTACTAATGCTCCTATTCCCGTAGTAATTCCTGACAAAAACACGTAAAAAATGACTTTGGACTTTTTCATTCCTCCATTTTTCATAGGAACTGCCATCGATATTCCCTCTGGTATGTCGTGTAAACAAATTGCTAATGCTAAACTTAAACCTAGCTTTAAAGATGCTTCAAATCCAGATCCTATTGCTAGACCTTCTGGAAAATTGTGTATTGCTAATCCTATTGATACAATTATTCCTGTTGCTAATAATCCTTTTTTGTCTGATTTAGTTTTTGTATACGAAAATTTTTTACTTACAACTAAGTCACAGAAAATCATTACACATATTCCTATTAATATGCCCAATAATACAATTCCTAATCCTGTGATTCCTAATGCTTCTGGTATTAAGTCAAAACATATTATTGCCATCATTAATCCTGATGCAAATGACAAAATAAAGCTCAAGAATTTATTTGAATTTTTTTTGATGACTACTCCCAAAATTCCACCTATTGTTGTTCCAAATGTGCCAAAAAATAATCCTAATAATGTTGTTTTTAAAATTTCTTGCATATAAAAAACTCCTTAAAATATTCTTATTTCTAGTTTATTTTAAGAAGTTTTAGTTTATTACTTATTATTTTTATTTATTTAACAATAAAATTTTATATTGCCTGAATGAATCAATTTCCACTTTTCTACAATTTGAAAATAATGCAAAGAGATATCTTCACAAATAATATTTAATTCTCTTTCAGGAATTTTGCTTTTATTATGACAAAGAATACAACCTCCGGTTTGGGTTAGCCAAACCTTAGTCGCGTTAGCTGTCGGATTACCTTTTGAAATATGAACATGAATAGGTTCGTCATTTTCATTTGTCCAAAAATAAATTTTATATCCGCTTTATTTCAAAAATACTAGGCAATTTTCAACCCTCCTAAACGTGCATATTTAAAAAAGAAAGATGCTCCATTTTTAACAATTTCAAAAAATGTTTTCTTTTCTTCCTCTGAATAATTTCCATCTTCCAAAACAACATCATAACTTGGAAGTTCAATTACATAAGTATCAAATCCATATTCTTTAGCTCTCTCAAAAGTAATACGAATATATTCTTCGCCATTTTCTTTTTTACCAATACTTGAAAATACTCCAACTGTGCCATCAGGATATCTAGCAAATTCACATGTCATATAATCATCACTCTCCAATTTTTAAATTATATTTTCCTACTTTCATAATCTAGATTTCTTTTATTCTTTTAATATTATAATATATTTTTATAAAAAAATCCATATTTTTTATTATAAATTGCTATAATTGTTTGTGAAATAGGAACTGCCATTGATATTCCTTATAGTTGATTCTGATTTAGACAGTTATTCGAATTTTTTGAATAACTCAATTTATTTTAATTTCGAGTTATCCCGTGATTTTTATTAAACTTTTTGTCCACCTTCTAACTTTCTTGTTTCTTTTAATAGCTCATCAAAATCAGATATATATTCTTTATCCTGTATAACTCTATATTTTTTGTATTCATCTAACGCAAGTTTATCAGCTATTTCTCTTTTTATTTTTCCATTATCTTTTAAAATATTATATTCGTTAATTTTTAAAAATACTTCTAACTTATCTTTCCATTCTTGCATTGAAATAACTCTACCTAGCTTCACTTGTCTTTCTGCATAATCTAAATACATTGATACCAAATTATTTAATTCTGTAATTTCTTCTTGTGATAAATAATTTTTTGATACTGTAACATCCGTTTCTAATATTTTTCCATCTGGTGCATTCTTCCAAGTGGTTAATCCCATATTTTCTTTTTTACTATCTGCTCTATTATAAATAATCTCTGGGGCTGTCATTCCCGTAATTGCATAGTGTAATTTATTTTGAACATTTTTATAAAATTCTTGTGTTGTTTCACTATTTTTGTCATAATCATAACTACATTCTTTGTATATATCTGTTATTTTTTGATAAAATCTTCTTTCACTTGCTCTAATTTCTTTTATTTTAACTAATAATTCATCAAAATAATCTTTTCCGAATTTTGGTCCATTTTTTAAGAACTCACTATTCACAACAAATCCCTTTTTTATATATTCTTTTAGTGTTTTCGTTGCCCATATTCTAAAATCTGTTGCTTCTTTTGAATTTACTCTATAGCCGACCGCTATAATAGCATCTAAACTATAAAAATTAGTATTATATTTTTTTCCGTCTGAAGCAGTTACTCTAATTTTTTGAGTAACTGAATCTTGTTCTAGTTCCTTAGATTTAAAAATATTTTGCAAATGATATGTAATATTGTTTTCTACAACATTAAATAACTCTGCCATTGACTTTTGAGTTAGCCAAAAATCTTCTTCGTTATATAAGACTTCTACTGATACATTTTTATTATTTTGACTTTGATATATTATTAAATCCTTCAAATTTTCTATGTTGCTCAAACTTAACAACCTCCTTGTTATTTTAAATTCGTCTTTGAACTTTTGTTTGTATTTTATATTATTTAAACTCTATTGTCAAGGAAATTTATTAAATTTATAATAACAAATTGCTAGTGCCCAAACTTAAGCCTAGCTTTAATGATGCTTCAAATCCAGACCCTATTGCTAAACCCTCTGGAAAAATATGTATTGCTAAGCCTGTTGATACAATTATTCCTGTTGCAAATGACAAAATAAAACTCAAAAATTTATTTGAATTTTTTTTTATCACTATCCCCAAAATTCCACCTATTGTTGTTCCAAATGTACCAAAAAATAATCCTAATAATGTTATTTTTAAATTTCTTGCATATAAAAAACTCCTTAAAATATTCTTATTTCTAGTTTATTTTAAGAAGTTTTAGTTTATTCATTTAGATTAATATCTAATTTAAATTTAATCCTCTTCACCTTTTAATTTTTCAGCTCTATCCGCTGCGATTAGATTATCTATCATTTCATCCAAATCACCATTTAAGAAATTTTCCATTTGATAAATACTCATTCCTATTCTATGATCTGTTATTCTTCCTTGAGGATAATTATATGTTCTTATTTTCTCACTTCTATCTCCTGAACCAACTTGTGATTTTCTCGCATTCGAAATTTCGCTATCTTGTTTTGATTTTTCTATTTCATATAATTTGGTTCTTAGCATTTTCATAGCATTTTCTCTATTTTGAAATTGTGACCTTTCTGTTTGACATTCTACTACTATTCCACTTGGTTCATGTATTAATCTCACGGCTGATGATGTTTTATTTATATGTTGTCCACCTGCACCAGATGAACGAAATACTTCCATTTTTATATCTGCTGGATTTATTTCAATTTCTACATCTTCGACTACTGGTAAAACTGCAACTGTCGCTGTTGATGTATGTATCCTTCCACTGCTTTCTGTATCAGGAACTCTTTGTACTCTATGAACACCACTTTCAAATTTTAGTCTACTATATACTCCTTTTCCTGTAACCATAAAAGATATTTCCTTATACCCACCTAAACCAGTTTCGTTTTCGTTTAATACTTCTACTTTCCAATGCTTTCTTTCTGCATACATATTATACATTCTAAATAATGTACCTGCAAATAATGCCGCTTCTTCTCCTCCTGCACCAGCACGAATTTCACAAATTATGTTTTTATCATCATCTGGGTCTTTTGGAATTAAAAGAACTTTTAATTCTTCTTCTAACTTAGGTAATTTTTCTTTATTTGCATAATAATCTGCTTCTGCTAGTTCCCTAAGCTCTTTATCTTCCATCATTTCTTTTGCTTCTTCCATATCATTTTTTACTTTTTTATATTCCCTATATTTTAATGCTATATCTTCTATACTTGCATGCTCTTTCATTAATTTTTGCCATTCTGCTTGATTAGCAATTATTTCTGGGTCACTTATCATTTTCGTTAATTCTTCATATCTTTTTTCAACTGCATCTAATTTATCAAACATAATAACCTTCCTTCCATAAATTTACACTACATTATTTATTATACCACACTTTTGAACATAATTTCCACTATTTTTACGATTTTATATAAAATATTGTTACTAGATAATGCTCTTTAACAAATTCAAACGACAAATCGTTGCTATTATAATATTTTAAAGCTTCGACACTTGAGTGGAATGAAAATTAGAATTCATTGGGCTTTTGAATGAGGGATGTTCACGGTACTCGAGGTACGAGAGGGTATGAGTGAAGGAGGCTCATGAGAAAGCCTTATGAATTCTTTTTGAATGAAATGAACAGGAGAACTTTAAAATATTATAATAGCAACGGTTTTTATCTATTAACAAAATATTAGATAGTTGAGCTATTACATATAGCTCAACCCATACTAATTAAATTAAATTTTACATTTAATTTCTCCAAAATCTCTTTTTCTATATTTGTACAAGTAAAAATAAATATTTGTCTATCTTTAAAATCTGTACTTAAATATTCTAAAATATTTTTTAATCTATCTGCATCAAAATATGCAAAAGATTCATCTAAAAATATTGGCATTTTTTCTTCTGATAAATCATCTATCATTGAAAGCCTTAGGGATAAATATAATTGGTCAATTGTCCCAACACTTAGCTTTCCTACTTCAACATAACTACCATCTTCAAGTTCAACTATTAAACCTAATTCATCATGAACTCTGACATTTTTATATTTCCCATTTGTAATTTTAGAAATATTTTCTGACAGATTTTTTGTAAATTTAGGAGCAACCATATTTTTCATTTCTTCATATGATTTTTCTAAGACTTCTTTAGCTAATTCCATACTTTTATTTAATTTTTCTAATGAATTTAGTTGTTCTTTATCATTTTCTAATTCTTCTTCTATTTTTGAAAGATTATCTAACTTAGGTTCAATATTTTCGCTATCTAATTCTAATTGATGTAACTGAATTTTTTTATGTGATAAATCATTTTGCATATTTTCGAAAATTTCAGTTGGATTTTTTATTTTATTATATTCTAATAATTTTTCATAATTTATTTTATTTTTATAATTATTTAATAATATTTCTTTTTCTGAATTATTTTTTTCTAATAAATTATTTTTTTCTATCTCTAATTCTTTTTCAATATTTTTATTATTATTTTCTATAATTTCTATTTCATTTTCTAAATATTTTTCTTGTGTTTTTAATTCGTCTAATATTTTTTTATTTTCTTCATTTTCTAATTTTATTTCTTTATTTTTCTTCATCTTAATAAATACCCAAATAATTAATAAAATTGGAATTATTGCTATTAAAGAAATATTTATTATTTTATTTTTTATAAAAATAAATTGAATAATATTTATTAAAATAAATAAAATTAAAATAATTATAAATTTAATGTTTATTTTTTTATTTTTATTTTTTAATAAATTA
>CAWVFT010000015.1:0-13360 GCA_963928635.1 Bacillota bacterium
TTTAGGCACACTTACTAAAGAAGATAGAAAACATTATATTTATTTTGATGAGATTGCTGAAAACATTTTAAAGAATGTTCCTAAACATAATCAAAAGTATGTAAAAAATCAATTAGATAGACTTGATAAGAATTTTATGGATTATATTTGTTATTGGAATGAAAAGTATTATAGGAATGGATTTTGTGATGGTGTACAGTTAATTGGTGGATGTGTTGAAAAATAATGTTTTATTTTAAAGTGCAAATTCTGCACTTTAAAAATATAAAATTGCACTTTAAAAGGCGAGTTAATTCTCGCCTCTTTTATTAAAGTTTCTTTTTTAATTCACTATCTGGAATAAAATTTTTTACTCTGTGGTAATCTTTATCATGGCCTCTATTAATATCTTCTGGCATTAATCCATGCCCCCTAGTTCCATCCCTAGCTATTACTGCAGCTATATCATAATTATCTTGTTGATTTGCCTTTGGATTTAATTTTTTATAAGCTGCTATGTAATCATTTTCATTTTTGGGTGATGTTCTATTCTTTGCTATTTTATTAACCATCTTATATTCCTCCTTTTATATTATAATTTTATAAAATAACTTGCAAGAATCCTTTTCCTTTCTGCCCTCTTGCAATTCAAAGAAGAAATATGCTATAATTAAACAAATAAAGATTGCATACTTTATTTATTCGTTCAATGTATTAGCATTGGGCGATTTTTCTTCTTATTTTATTTATATACTAGTAATAATACTTAACTTGTATCAATACTAATTTCATCTTATACTTTTTCAAATCAAATATAACTTGATATACTGTTCCCTGAAAATCTTCGTCCAACCAATTATTTAATATATCCTTAGTATATTTTTCAGATTCATCATTTAGTATTTTCCCTTCATATATATCAAATTTAAAATCATCAAAAACTTTATATTGCCACTTTTGTTTACCGTTTTCATAACACAATAATGCCATGGTTTCAGAATTTAAATCTACATATTTGCATAATAATGAAGTTAATGAAACTTGATACCTTTGTGCTAATTCTTCTAATTTTTTAAAATTTCTTAATGGAATCTTTTCCAATTCAGGATTAATAAATTTACTAGGCATAATTAGTTCAGCTGCAAATTTATCAACATCTGTTTCTATTTTTTTTCTTTCATTTTTGTACATATAATCTGTTCTAGTATACATATCATCCACTTTTTCCAAATGATTCGGTAAAAAATAGTGTCCTAACTCGTGTGCAATAGTAAATTTTTCTTTTTCTGTATTTACGATTGAATTACTTAAAAATATTACTTTTTTACCTTTTCGTATTCTAAAATATGCATAAGCATTTTTTAAATTTTCTTTTACAATTTTAATATTACATATTTTACACAATTCATATAAATCTATTGGCGGTTTTAATTCTAATTTTTCAATTAATTCATTTGCATGCATCGCATTTATATCCATATTAATTTTCCTCAAAATATTTATTCATAATATCTTCATCTGAATTATCTTTATTATTTAATCCTCTAGCTGCTAATAATTCATCTTCTTCTCCTAGTAAACTTTGAATATCTTTTTTCATAAATCTCCATTCTTTACCAATCTTAATAGGTTTTAATCTTCCATCTTTAATCATATTATATATAGTTTGATTTGATACTCTTAAAGTTTCTGCTAGTTCTGATACATTTAAATTTATTTCAGATTCATTTATTTTAGTTTCTGACATTGCCAAACACAATCTTTCCATCATTTTTAAATCATTAGAATTATAAACAATTTGACCACATTTTGGACAAACATATGCTTTTATACCATTTAATTTTAAAGTATAACCATTCCTTGAAATTTCTAATTCTCTAATTTCTTCTTTCATTTTAGAGTTGCATTCAAAACATATTCTTTCCATATTATTCATATCTAATCTATTCATCATTAACCCCTCCTTTAATAACAGTTACTATTACTGGAAGTATCATTTCAGTTCCAAGCGCTACTATTATTTTATCCTTTGTATTAGTATAAAATTCATATCTTGCATTGTTTCCTTCATCTTTAGCTCGTTTATATTGGTGATTTAATATTATATCTTCTATTTCCTCAAAACTCATATTACGTTCATTCATTCGTTGATTCGCATGTGGGGAAATATCATACATTTCATTGTTTACCATATTTCTTATATATTCTGCTTCTTTAATGATGTCTGGCATTTTCTTAACCTCCTTTTATAAACTGTTATAAAATATTATAAATTGTTATAAATATAATAAACAATTTTTTTACATTTGTCAATACTACATTCAAAATTTTTAAATAAAAAAGCAAAAACTATCATCGTTTTCGCTTCTTAAAATTTATTCATATCTATATTCTTCACTATCCTCAGCAATCATTAAATCACTATAATGTTTCTCTTCATCAATAGGATAAACATTACCTTCATTTTGGTTTAATCTTTTCTTTAAATAATCTGACAAGCCTTTATCCATGCAATAGATATAGCAACCTTTTTGCCCTCTTGTCATTAGAGTTCTATAAGTATTTTTTATTATTTCATCTGCTATTTTATATGCAACATCTTTGCCTTGTTCCCTTTCAATTTTTCTAATTCCCTTTAATGATTTATGAGACAACTCCTCTGGTGCTCTTTTATTATAATCTGATATTACTCTTCCATTTTCATATCTTAAATCATTGCCTATAATCACTCCAACATAATCGAATTCTAAACCTTGAGATGTATATATACAACCTATTTCATTTACTGAATTAGCATCAATAGCCCATGTTTCAGTATTATTTAAGTTCCAACTCATTTTAAAATCTATTGAATTTCCATTATTATCTTTATCAATTACTATATCATAAACATTTGAATCTTTCTTTCCTTCAGGAATCCACTTCCAACAATATCCTGCCATTAAACGAGATTTATTATTTATTTTATTTAATTCAAATATCTTATTTTTTAAGTCGATTGGAGAATCCATGACTTCAACTTTATAGTCAATATCAAAATCTTGATTTGCAGTTTTTCTAATTTCTAATACATCATCTAGCCATGCAAGATATCCATCAGATCCGTTACATCTAAATTGAGATTCTAATTCCAATGTTTTTTGGTATTCTCCCACTATTCCAAATTGATGTGAAAATTTTTTTATTTCATCTATTGTTCCTATATCTTTTAAAGTTACTCTTTGTGATTCATCAATAAAGAAAACCGAAAATTTCGATGCATTAATTATTTCCTTTATTTGATTTTCACCCATATTTTGAAACCTTCCCGATTTTGCATTTAATCTATGAGCTTCATCAATTAAAATGACATCAATGGCATTACTTTCTGAGTCTACATATGATCCAGAACCTTTAAACATATTATCTATTGCATGATATTTTATTCCTTCATGAAGTTTAGCTTTAAATACACTTCTTGGTGCAGCATTTTTTGTTACATACTGGCATACCATATCATCTTTAGTTAAATCTGCTAATAAATTAATAGCTAAAACAGTTTTTCCTGTTCCAGGTCCACCTTTTACAATTAAACATCTTTTTTTATTATCTTTTTTAGAAAGTCTTGCCATTTTCATGGCATTTTTATAAACAACTTGTTGATTATCTAAAAGATTAAATTCTTTATTACCTTTAACCATTCTTAAAATACTGTCTTGTAAAGATTTTGATGGTCTGATTTTTCCATCCTCTATTTCATATAATATTTTTCCATTATCACCAGATTTAACATATTTCTTTATAAAATTTCTTAATTTAACCGCTTCTCCACTAATAAATACTGGAGCTTGATCTATGTATTCTTTATATTCATCTGATAATAATACTGGTGGCTTTTCATTATAATTGTGAGCATACACACATGGAACTAATTCTATCCTATCTTGTTGAACACTTTCATTATAATCTCTAATATAATCTCTATAAGATATTACTTGACAAGATGGATGTAGCTTTTCTTGTAAGCTTTTATTAATCCAAGTTTCAACTATTCCATCGATTCCTGTTGATTGTACATGACTCCATTGTTTTAATTCAATTATAATTCCAACGTCATTTTCTTTGGAGTCTCTACCTGTTATAATAAAGTCAATCCTTTTTGATGTATAAGGAATCTTATATTCAATTGCAATTCCACAATTATTAGGAATTTCATTATCTTGTAGAACTATACTCATATAGTTTTGGGCAGAATTTATCCAAGAGCGCTCTTCACCTGAATCAATATAATTTTTTATTTTTTTTCTATATTCAAGCTCAATTTTTGTTATCAAACTATTATTCAAAACATCATTTAAATAGGATTGTTTCGTTGCTTTATAAACTATCATTCATTTTACCTCCCCTTAAAATTATAATTTATTATATTTTGTACTGACTCCTTTAGCTTTTTCAACTGGATATTTCTTCTTTGTTTTTTCTAACTTTTTTAAAATAATTTCTTCTGGATTTACATTTAATTTCATTGCCATTTGAATACAATATGTAAATACATCTGCTAATTCTTCACATACTTCTTCTTTGTTGTAATTTTTACTATCCCATTGAAAGCACTCTAATAATTCTCCTGCTTCTATCGAAATTGATTTTGCTAAATTCTCTGGACTATGAAACTTATCCCAATCTCTTTCTTCATTAAATTCTCTTATTTGCTCTATTATCTCTTTCATTTTATTCCTCCAATTCTGTAGTTAATATATCATATTTTTCAAGATTTTTCCACATATTCTTGCTCATTTCTACAAATTCTTGTATAATAAGCATGGAGGAAATATTATGGATAATCTACCTTATATAAAAAGTTCAAAAGAATCTATAGAAAATTATGCTTTTAACTTAAGAGAAAAAACGTTTAAAGATGTATTATTAGATGACCCTAATATAACAGATGAAGATAGAAGTTTATTGTTTGAATACTATAATAATCCTAGGTTCAAAGGCTCATTGGGTCAATTAATAGAAAAACATTTCTTTTTCTATGATATAAATAGTAAATCTGAAGCTGATTTTAATGAAGCTGGAGTAGAACTAAAAGTTACTCCATATACAATAAAAGCAAATGGTGATTTAAGAGCTAAGGAACGACTTGTACTTACCATTATTAATTATATGAAAGATTATGAAGAAGAAGATTTCTTAAAAAGTCATGTGTATGAAAAATGTGCTTTAATGCTTTTAATATATTATTTATATGAACCTAATAAAAATAGATTAGACTATATAATTAATTACATAAAACTTTTTCAATTTTCTGAAGAAGATTTAGAAATTATAAAAAATGATTATAAAATAATTATTGATAAAATAAAAAAAGGAAAGGCAGAAGAAATATCAGAAGGTGACACAAACTATTTAGGTGCTTGTACTAAAGGTGCTAATGCCAATTCTTTAAGAGAGCAACCTTTTAGTGACAAAAAAGCAATGCAAAGAGCTTTTTGCTTGAAAAATTCTTATATGTCTTATATTCTAAATCACTATATAGTAAATAAGACTGAAAAATATGAATCTGTTATCAAAGATGCTAAGATTTTAAAAGAGCAAACTTTAGAACAATATATAATTAGTAAGTTGCAACCTTATTACAATCAAGACATAGAATTTTTAAAACATAAATTTAATATTCCTTATCAAGCTTCAAATAAATCTTTTACATATTTATTAGCAAAAGGAATGTTAGAAGTAGTAAATGAAAAAATTGAAGAATTTGAAAAAGCAAATATAAAAATAAAAGCTATTAGATTAAGACCTGATGGTATGCCAAAAGAATCAATGTCTTTTCCAACTTTTAAATATACAGAAATTATAAATGAAAATTGGTTAGACTCTGAGTTATATGAAACATTTTCAACTACTAAATATCTATTTATGATATATCAATATTTAGATGATAATACTTTAATATTTAAAAAAGCACTGTTTTGGAATGTGCCAGAAAAAGATTTAAACACGGAAATAAAAAGAGTTTGGGAAGATACAGTTGAAAAAATCAAAAATAATGAATACGATGATTTGCCAAAAATATCAGAAAGTCCTATACTTCATGTTAGACCTCATGCTAGAAATGCAAGAGATACTTACCCTACATTAGATGGAAAACAAGCAATAAAAAAATGTTTTTGGCTAAATGCCAATTATATAAAAAAGCAAATAGAAGAGAATTAATTCTCTTCTATTTGTCTATATTATCTATCATCATTTTAAGTTTCCTACCCATTTGAGTAATGCTTCTTATACTATCATCCCAATTATTTAACATATTATCTATTTCAGTTTGGGACGTAACAGAAAAAACATCCAACTTTTGTCTTGCTCTTGAAAATGATACATATAAATTCCTCTTATATATCTCATCATTAAATAATTGTGGATTAAAATCAACAACTATAATAATATTTGATTCTAAACCTTTAAATTTTTTAGATGTTGTAAAAAATAAAGTATCATTTTCCTTTACATCTGATATCCTATATTTTCCTAAATTTGTTTTTTTATTCAAAATTGATTTTTCTGTTGTTTCCAAAGTTAAAATTGTTATATCTTCAATCTCATATCCATTTTCAATATAATTATTAATCGTTTTAATTAGAGAAGCTATTATTTTATCTTTATATAATGAATAGTGTATCTGTGGCATAGTTCCAACGATTGTTAATTCATTTACATTTATAGGTATTTCGAATATACTATTTACGCTTGATGTTATTTTTACTGTATTTCTACAATTTTTTAACAATGTTAATTTGCAATCAAAATTCTTAATTACATCTGGTAAATCATTTTGAAAAATTAATTGATTTTTATCATAAAATATAACAATTTTTATATTATTCTCTACAGCTTTATTATATATTAATCTAATTATATCTTTTTCAAAATCTTGTGATTCATCTATTATTATATACTTATACCCTTTATCAAAAAAATTAATATATTCTAAAATTCTTACGCATGTACTTGTTTCGTAAACATCTTCTCCATTGGAATTCTGACTTAAAAATGAGTGCAATGTATAATAATCTACGTTTTTTATAGCACATTTATTCTTTAAATGTTGATTCAAATATTTATTAAAACATAGAAACAATACTTTCCCCTTGCTTGCAAATCTTTTTGCTTGCTCAACAGCTATAAAAGTCTTACCTGTTCCGGCTGCTCCCTGTATTGCCACACTATTCTGTCCATCAATAAAATCTAACACCTTTTTTTGTTCATTTGTTAATTGATAAAATACATAATCTGCTTCACCTTTTATATTAGATGCTGAAGGTACTAAATTAAAATTTGGCATTATTATATTTTTAATAATTTCAATACTATTTTTAGATATTTTTGTATATAAATCAGCTTTATAAAATTTAAATATATTATTTAATGCATTCTCTGGATTTTGCAAATCTTCTTCTGTTAAAATCAAATTTCTATTATATTCCATCGGTAACTGTATTTGTCTTAGTTTTTCTTTGTTTATTGAAGGAAACCATACTGCTTTATCGACAAAACATTTGTCTCCAAATAACATGCAATTTTCAATATTCTCTAATATTGTAAATTTACTTCTATCAGCTTGTATAAATGGATTTTTCATTGTAAATTCCTCTAATGTATCTAACCTTCTCTGAATCCATTTTCCATTTTCGAATTTAATTCCTCCTGATTTTACTTCTATAACTAAAATTCCTTTTTTAGGACTAAATATCAAAAAATCTGCTTCTCCCCATCTTACTCTTCCATTATTTTCTCTCTTGTGCCAATTTACTGAATAGTATATATTCCATTCATCTGACATTTTTTTTAATGCCTCAAATATTTTAAATTCTCCCAAGCTATTATGAAAATCTGTGGATATTTCTGGATATATTTTGGCCATTTTATTCTCCTTTTATTAAATTAATATTATTCTCTATTTCATTAATTGGAATAACGTTCCAACCTTTTTCTTTACATATATTTATTGCATTATATTTATTTGACTCTGGTAAAATTATTAATTTTTCATCTAAATAGATAAATAACGTTGGTATTAATGTTTTATTAATCTCTAAATCAGTATAAGCATAATCTGGAATTCTTACGTTGTTATTTTTCAATAAATTACAAAAATATTTATACTTTTCCTCTTCAACAACATTTTTAATAATATTATCCCAGTTTTCATAATCAGATACCTCATAAGTTTGACCATTTTCGTTAATAAATTTATTGATAGGCTCATCTTTTATTTTATTAGTAATTTGACTATCAATTTTTTCTTCTACATCTTCTCCTAAGAAATACCTTTCAACAAAATTCCATCTAGCTTCATTATCATCTTTGAAATTTTTAAAAAAATAATCTAAGATTTTTACTGATCTATAATGTCTATCTCTTGCTCTTTCAACATAATTATTTATATATAAGATTTTATCTTCTACTATACGTTTTATTTTATCAGGAGCATTTAAACGTATAAATATTTCCGGAGTATTTCCGCCCTCTATTTCATATGTTATTAAATCAAATAAATTTAATATTTTCAAAAGATTTGTATCTTTTTCTGTCTCGCTATAATATTGCTCATACTCATCTATTGGAATTAAATTAATTTTTCTCATTAGACTAGACTTATTTAATATTGACATTGCTAATTGCCTTAATCTACCATCACTAACCTGATATTTTACCTCACCATTTGGCATTGTCCTTCTTTTTATACAATCTCCTCTACAATCAATTATGTTAAAATAAGAATTTGCAATTATTTCAGCTTTTGACTCCTTTATATATCTTTTTATTATCAATTTTTTAAATTCATCTTGAGAAAAATAGTTCCTACCAAACGTATTCAATATGTTTGTTATATAATCTATTTCTTCTTCAGCCATTTTATATATATCACTAAGATTATTTTTCTTGGTTTTTATTTTTAATTTCACACGTGGTGCAATATAATCCTGAATATCTTCCATAACATCTTTTCCTTTGCTATAAAAGTTAAATTTAAAAGCTGCAAAAGACATATTAGTACTATATTCATTTTCCCAAATTCCTTTTAAATCTATTTGATATATATCTCCAAAATCACTTACTATAATATCTCCGTTTTCTGGTTTAGTAAGCTGCTGTTCCACCTCTCTCTTTCTGGCACTGGATATTTTTTTAAAAAATTTTCCATATCTACCATTTAATACTATATCTTCAAAACTTCTATCTAATGAAACATAAGCTTTAGTAAACATTGAAGAAGGTCTTGAAATTAAAATCCTATTCTTATATTTTTCATACAAATCTTTTTCTAACATTAATAGTACTATTTTTAACTTTCTTTCTAACTCTTCGACATCACTAGTATTCTCAAAAACTCCTTCAAACATTTTAGGATTTATCAAAAAGTTCTGATTTCGTTTATTTTCATATGTATCATAAATTATGGCTAAACATTTTTTTACTTGGTACTGTCTTATTTGAGACATTCCAAATAAACTATTCATATATTTTAAATCAAAATTAAAATAATCTACTATTGCTTTTCCTTCTATACCTTCTTTTCTTGCTGCTCTTCCAATTTCTTGTATATAATCACTAAGATTACCTGTTACAGCATAATGATATACATTACAAATGTCTTTTATATCCACCCCCATACCAAATGCTTTTGTAGCATACATAACATTAATAGAATTATTTTTAAACTCATTCATCATCTCATTTTTATCAACATAACTTAATGCATAATCTCCTGTATATACTCCTGTATATTGTTTAAATTTTTCAAAATCTTTATATTCTTTGTATCCGTTATATACTTGATGTGCAATAGATTTATAAGGAAAATATATTATAGTTTTATCTTTTTTTGAAATCCATTTTTCTATTCTTTTATTCATTATGTTAATTTTTTTTGCTTGATACTCATCAAAAGTAGCAGCTGTGCAATTGTTAATTTCAAATGTTATATTGTCTCTTTTTGCAGTTCCAAGTTTTATTATTGGGTCATTCATATATAAACTAAGAACTGTGTCAGAAACAGTATCATCTTTTCCTCCATTTACTGCCGTAGCAGTACAAGCAAATATAGGAAATCTATGAAATCTCTTTAATATTCCTTTATTATTTCTTTCCCTTCTCATTTTATTTAAGTATGAACCTAAATACCAGTAATCCGGTCTAAATCCCACTCCCCAGGTAGTTACAATATGAGCTTCATCTACAACAACCAATCCTATTTCTCTATCTCCAATAAGTGTTTCTAATGAATGTGATAATAAAGTTTCAGGACTAATGTATAAAATATCGATTTCTCCATTTTTTACACCTTCGACTATTTGTTCTTTCTCTAATGGTGTTGGTATATCTGAATTTAAAAATTTTGCTTTTTTATAACCAAACGATTCAAATTTTTCTTGTTGATCAGCCATTAATCCCTTTAATGGTTCTATTATAAGTATTAATTTCTTATATTTTTGGGATAAATATATAGCAGGAATTTGAAATATCAGAGATTTTCCAGCTCCAGTAGGTGCAGTTATAAATATATCTCTATATACTTCCCCATCATATGCTTTTTCTGCTTCATTTATTATTGCCTCCATTATTTTTCCCTGTGATACATATTCCATTTCATTGCTTATACTAGGATTTTTATAGAAAAGTAAATCTTTAAACTTGAAATTTTCTATTTTCATAATATTTTGAGCAATGTCTTTTAATTCATTATTTAAAGAATCATCAGTATTATAAGTACCAGTAAATCTAAAAATTTGATTTTTACCATTATACTTTAGTAACGCTTTTAAAGATTCTAAAATCATCTTAGATATTTCAGTATCACAATACATAGTATATGCAATTTTTTTTAAATTCAAAAACTGTGAAGATGTTACGAAACTTAAATAATCTCCTATGTCATCTCCTATTTTTATCAAGTAATCACATTCTTTTGAATCGCATTCTATTATTTCTTCAGTATAAAATTTTTTTGTACTTTTGATATCTGGATTATATTGCATTTCATAATTATTATAAGAAGCATAATAATTATCATTAATTTTAATTAATTCAGAATAAAATTTATTTATTTTTTCTAATCGCTCATCAGTTATTTTTTCATTAATGTTCTCTTTACTATTTATATATTTTTCATAAATTTCATCTTCGATATTTAATTTTACAGGGTACATAGTAGGATAAATATTGTTATCTACTACTTCTATTTTCAATTTTCCTTCACTTGCCCTTAATATTAAATAATCATATGCTGCTGTAAATTCTTCATAAGTTATCCAATATGAATTCGTACTATTTCTTTTTCTTAATATAGATAATTGTATCTCTTCTTCATAATTATCATCTATTTTAAAAATATCCATCTTATCATCGACGCTATTTTCCAATAGTGCTTCATTTTCTAAATTTTCTAAAAATTCTTTATTAAATCCTTTGTATACTATTATCTTCATAATTTCTCCCTACTATTCCTTTTCAAAAATTTCATTTAATCTTTCGCCCATTTTTTCAATTAATCCTACAACTAATGCATTTCCCATACAAAAATATCTAAAACTTTGTGGCATTCCTGTATCTGTCCAGTTATCAGGAAAACCATTTATTCTTTCCGTTTCTAATGGTGTTAATATTCTATAGCATTTACTTTTTGGATCTTCTATTACATGTGTACTTCTATTTAGACTTCCTTCACTAGTAAGCATTGTCCTAGCTGGCTTATCTAATGAATCTGGAAAAGCTATAGATCCTTCTCTAAAATGATATTCATGTGGAGTTCCTTTTTTTCTTATTATATCTTTTGCTCCTTTTAGATAATCCCATTTTTTTAAATTATTACCTATATAGTATTTTTCATCTACCCCATCTTTTTGAACAATCTTATTTAATGCTGTATATTTAATCTCTTTTGGAGTTACTTCTTCGGTATAAATTAAACCATTTCTCATTATTCCAGCATTTTTAAAATCCATTTTGAAATTGTCTGAAATATCATATATATCATTGTATTTAAATTCCTTATAGCATCCATCAATGTTTGAGTTTATATCAAATTGTTCTATAAAAAAACCGATTTTTATGTATTACATCTTCTAAATTTTCATCTTTTATTGTTTTATAATAATTAGTATCATTTTTACAAGCAAAAATAAATATTCTTCTTCTTCTTTGAGCAAAGCCATAGTCTGCTGCATTAATTACTCTCCATTCAACAGTATACCCTAAATCATTAAAACATGCTAATATTACTCCGAAATCACGTCCTCTTTGACTAGCTGGTGATTTTAGTAATCTGTCTACATTTTCAAGAAGAACAAATTTAGGAGATTTTGCTTCTAAGACATCTCTTATTTGCCACCAAAGTACTCCTTTTTTTCCTTCCATTCCCTTTGCTCCACTTCTTGCAACAGAATAATCTTGACAAGGAAATCCACCTACCAATAAATTATGGTCTGGAATATCATTTTTTTCTATACTTGCAATATCTTCATTTATATAATTTTTATTTTTTCCAAAATGTGATACGTAACACTCAAATGCATATTGACTTTTTCTACTAGGTTCCCATTGATTTGCCCAAACAGTCTTCCAATTAGAATCAGATTCTTCTAATCCGACTCTAAATCCGCCAACTCCTGCAAATAATTCACATACTGTTTTTTCCATTTTGCACGTCCTTTCTACTTTTGTTATTATATATTTTTTTCATTATTTTGTAAAGATCTTTTCTTAAATTATTATAAAATATTTTAATAAAAAGATCAATACTTATTTCAAATTTTTAATGTTTTTATCATTTTAGCAAACATTTGTTTTTATTGCAATAGTTTGAATAAACTTTTTTTAATTTCTTCCAAAAAACTCATCATAAATATATCCTTTTTCAATATATAACTCTGTTAACTCCATTTTATATTTTTCTAATAACTTTAAATACTTTTTCTTAAAAATATTTTTACACAACCATTCAACACCTTTACTAGAAATCACTACTTTATTTTTAATCAAAAATTTATACTTTTCAAATCCATTATCACATATCTTCTTAATTGCTTTTCTAATAGTAATTTCTTTTCTATCAAAATATTTGCATAGTTGTTTTATATCCATATCTTCATTCCACCAATTTTGATTATTCTCTACTTTTAATAATTCTTCATATTGTTTTATTCTATCTTCAAAAAAATTTATATCTGCATCAATTAATACTTTTTCTTTTTGAAAATATACATTTAATAACCAGTAATATCCTTCAACCAAAATAAAATATTTTCTACTTCTTATTTTCTCACTTCTCCATCTACAAGTTGGATGCTTTTCTAACATAACATCTATTGCTTTTCTTAAATCTAATTCTGTTATT
>CAWVFT010000016.1:0-6376 GCA_963928635.1 Bacillota bacterium
GAATATAATTTATACACAGGTACAGCTAGAGGAATTCTTACTTGGAAAGAAGTAGATAAAATATATAAAGATATATCAATAGCAAAAAACGAATACGGATCAGATGAAATGTGCTTTCAAGATATAGAGCTAGCTAAGAAAATGACAAAAGCTGTTTTAGATAATGGAAAATTTATGAGCGGTGGTGTTTCTACTATAACAAATAATTTTTTATCAGATATTTTAAGAATGGCGGTGGATGATGGCATATTAGAGCCTAAGATGTTTATGAAACAAAAAGAAGAAGATATTGTTAGAATATTAGATGAAACAGGAAATGCAAAAATAAAAGAACAATGGGAAAAATTTAAAAATTTTGATAAGGTTTATAAGAGCAAAGAAAAAATAAAAGGGAAATATAGTATAGAGGCTAAAGGAAAGAAAAGATATATAAATCCTTTGGTAAAAATTAGAGACGATATTTATAGAGTTGCAGAATTAGATGATGAAATAAATAAAGAAATATTAAATTTCAAAAATCAAGAAGAAATATATTATAGTATATAATAATAAAATATAGGAGGTAAGTTTATGAAAAAACTATTGTATGCAACTGGAAATAAATACAAAATAGAATCAATGAAAAAAAGATTAGAAGGAACGGACATTGAAATAATTTCGCCAAAGGAGTTAAGCATTAATATTAAAGTAAATGAAGACGGAAAAACAGTTACAGAAAATGCTATGATAAAAGCACAAGCTTACTATAAGATAGCAAAAATACCAACAATAGCAGGAGATACAGCTTTATATATAAAAGAATTTGAAAAGCAACCAGGCTTATATGTTCATAGAATAAATGGAAAAGAATTGACTATGGAAGAAACTCAAAATTATTACGTCGAAGCACTAAAGAAAGTGGGAGGAGAAAGTGAGGCTTATTATTATACAGGACTTGCGATTATAAAAGACGGGCAAAAGTATACAAAAGAAATTAAAGAAGATACATTCATTTTTACTTCAAAAGTAAGTGACAAACCTTCAAAATATGATGGCCTATCTAGAATTCAAATTGATCCTAAATTACAAAAGTATATATGCGAATTGACAGAAGAAGATATAAAAAAGAGAAATTGTACTTTTGACATAGAATGTGTTAATTTTATAAAATCAGTATTATAATAGAAAAGGAGAGTTTTAATGAAAACAAAAAGTATTTGGGGGCAAACACCATCAAGGTTATATAGATTAATTAAACTAGCAGATGAAAGATTTAAAAATGAGAATTGGACAGCTTGTATTGTAGGCTGTTCAGATGGAAAATTTTTAATCCCGTTTGCTAGAGATCATCATAAAGTGGTAGGATATGATATTGATACAATTGATTTGTTTGGAGGAGAAAAGGATTTTCCAATATATGAAAAAAGGAAAAAGATTCCAAAATATGATAGAAATTTCAAATCACCCAATTACCCACTTGAAACAAGGAAAGTAAGAGGATTACAGGAAAGAATAGAAATAGAAAAATTAGAAGACTATGCTAGAATTGAAGAAAGAAATTTTTATGAAAACCCACCAAAAGAAAAATTTAATGTCGTTTTTACAAGTTGTTCATTACATTATACAATAAATAATAAATTTTCATTACAAGATAAAATTAATAAATTAAAGAATATTGTGGAGAATGGTGGTATATTATACATAGATTATATGATGGCACTCGAAGAAGAAGATTTTGAAAGTTTCCCAAATTATAAATTTTTTAGAAATGGAGAAGCAGCTAAATTTCTAGGAGATGACTGGAAAATTATATCAAATTATGAACAAAAGAAACCTGTATTTGAAGCAGCACATGTTGTTACATCTTATGACCATTTTCATAGATTTGGATATTTATTAGCTATAAAAGAAAAATAAAAATATATAATTATATAAAGAGAATTGCTAAAGATAAAAAATAAGAATAGTTATTACAGAGGTGGTAAAAATGAAAATAGCAATAGAAGGAATGGATGGCGTTGGCAAGACAACTTTAGCAAAATATCTTTGTAGCAAATATAATTTCACATATATGTCAAGGCCCATAAAACATTTATTTAATTTAAAGCCAGAGACACAAGAATATCAATATATAGATAAAGAAGAAAATAAGATTTATAATTGTAATAATAATGTTTTAAAGGCATGGCTATCTGGATTGGGAAACATGTATGCACTTATGCAAGATGGAGATTATGTCTTAGACAGAACGTACTTATCAAACTATTTTTGGGCTGGAGATGAAGAAACGGAAAAGATATTTCAAACAATGATTGATTTAGTTGGAGCACCAGACATAACAGTAGTATTGTATGCATCTATAGAGACAAGAATGAGAAGAATAGCTAATAGAGACAAAACAGATAGAGATTTGACAGATGTAGATGCAATTAAGTTTGGATATGACAAAATGTCATATTTTGTGAAAAAATTTAACATTCCTTATGTGGCTATTAATACAGAAAACAAATCAATTGAAGAAGTAATATATGAAACTGAAAAATTATTAAAAGAAAGAAAAATAGATTTAGTACCAAGAAAGGATAGGGAGGAAAGATAGTGGAAATACTTAGCCCTGCTGGAAATAATATACATATTAATGTAGCAATTGAGGAAAAATCAAATGCTGTATATGGTGGTTTGAAGAAATGGAATGCAAGAAATAATGCTGTAAACTTTTCAATAGATGAATACAATAGAAATATTAAGAAATTACATGAAAATAACATAAAGTTTTATTTAACATTAAATACACTTATGCTAGATGAAGAGATAGAGAATATTATTACTCTATTAAAAAGTGGAAAAATTGAATTACCAGATTCATTTATTGTAGCTGATATAGGATTAATTTTAAGATTAAAAAGAGAATTTCCAAATGTTGATTTACACATATCAACTCAATTTGGAGCTCATAATATAGAAGATTTGA
This sequence comes from Bacillota bacterium, assembly GCA_963928635.1. Classification (GTDB taxonomy): domain Bacteria; phylum Bacillota; class Clostridia; order TANB77; family CAG-508; genus CAG-269. The sequence goes on from CAWVFT010000016.1 coordinate 2,951, forward strand.
TATTTTTAGAAAAGCTAGGCGTAAAAAGAGTAATATTAGCGAGAGAATTAACTTTGAACGAAATAAATAAATTAAAGAAAAATACAACATTAGAGATAGAAACTTTTATATGGGGGTCTCAATGTTTAAGTTATTCGGGATTATGCTTCTTTGGGTCCTTTATAAATGGAGGAAGTGGTAATAGAGGTAAATGTAGTATACTTTGCAGAGATGTTTATGAAGTAAATAGTGAGAAAGGAACTTTTTTATATGTACCTGATATGAATTGTATTAATTTAACTAAAGAATTAGGTGAAATTGATTCGTTAAAGATAGAAGGTAGAAGGAGAACAAAGGAAGAATTACAGAAAGTAATAAATGAAATAAAGAATAAATATTCAGAAGATGAACAAAAAGGATACTTATATGGTAGCAAACCAGAAGAAAATAAGATGTATGAAAATATAAATCATAGGATAAAACCAATTTATAATCTTAAAGACATTAAAGAAATAGATGAAAAGGATGTGTTTATTGAATATAAACATGGCGTACCGTACAAATTTACTAATGAATTAGATAAAGAAAACGAGAACATAAAGTATGTATATTCGGAATATAAAGATAGTTATAAGATAGAAAAAAATAATATATTTTTTGTATTAGAAATTAAAGATAATAAAATAGTAAGAATAGATTATACAAATTATAAAGGTGAGTTTAAATCATTTTTTATTAATAATACAAATGATTTAATTAGTATTTCAATTGATGAATATATAAATAAAATAAAAGAAATAAGTAATAATATTAACGTATATAAAGTTAGGTATATTAGAAATTTAGATAACAAATATATGATTTCTAATAGTATGTTGCTAGAAGTATTAAAGTATGTCGAAGAAAATAATAACATTAAAACTACTACTAATAATAGAAAGAATGAAATACAATTAGATATGATATATGTTGAAACAGATAATTTAGAAGTTGTAGATAATCTAAAAGATGATAAGTTTGTAAAAATAATTTATAATTTAGACTATATGGAAAATTTAGAAAAAATAGTAAATAAATATGAAAATAAAATAATATATAAATTGCCATTATTTAATTGGAATAGTGATAATTATAATGAGCTATATAAGAAACTTTACAACAAAGAGGTTATGTTTACTAGAATATCTCAACTGGAAGCTTTTAAAAACATAAAATTGAAAAAGAAATATATAGATTATTCTATATATGTATGGAATAAAGAAACATTAAATTTCTTAAGAAAATATGAAGTGGAAGAATTTACTGCTTCTCCAGAGTTAAATTTTGAGCAGAACGAAAATATATTTGCAAATCAAAAAGTACAGTATATATTAGGAGGAAAATTACCATTAGTATATACAAGAAATTGTTTTAAAAAAGTATTTGGTTGCCAAAGTTGCAATATTGATTTACAAAAAGCAAAGAAAATAAAGAATATAAGTAAAGACTTAGATTTTGAAATAATATGCAAAAAAGATTATAGAATGATATTGTTTAATAGACCAATATTAAATGATTACTCGAAATTTAATATAAATAAAAATGTAAAATTTAGGTATATTACATATTCTCAAAAACCAAAAGATGTTAAAATGACAATAGATATACTTAAAGATAGTAACTATGTAGAAAAACTATTAAAAACTGATTTATGGAAAGAGTCATATGAGAATAATTTAATAGTTACAAGAGCATAAGTAGTTACAAGAATATTCTAACATAGCTAAAAAGCAGAAATGCTTTTTATATATAAAAAATCACATTTTTAGGAGGTTACTAGTCATGAAAAAACTAAAGTTAACACAAGAAGGTTTAGAAAAATTAACTCGGGAATTGGAGAGTAAAAAGGAGGAATTACGGGAGTTAGGAAAATACAAAAGTCAGGCAGCAGCTAATGAAGGTGATACTTGGCATGATAACTTTGCTTTTGAGCAAACTGAGATTAAGGAAAGAGGTTTGATTAGGCAAATCAATGAATTACAGGAACGTATAAATACGGCAGAAGTCATACAAGACGAAAAGGTCAAATCTTCTGATATTGTCGGGGTAGGTTCATACGTTACGGTTTCCTTGAAATTTTCTCAAGAAGATGAAGAAGAACTTAGTTTCTTCTTGACAGGAAATTTTGGCGAAGCTAGTTCTGAATACGTATCTATAAATTCTCCGATTGGAGAGTGTATTGTCGGAAAAAGAGTTGGCTATGAAGGCAAATATACTGTTAACGGCAATGAGATTTTCGTCAAGATCAAGTCAGTAAGTAACTAATTATAATATGTGATTCTAAACAAGGAGAATTCTAAATAGAGTTCTTCTTGTTTTTTTGATGACTAAAAAATATTGCTGTTAGATCTTAATATTAATAATAATTTTAAAGAAGATGATATTATACTTATTCTAAGTAAATATTTTCATTGTCATGTTTAAAATTTTTCCTACAATTTTTTAACTTTTTTTCTCAAAAATGAGAAAATTTCATAACATCTTGGACTTATATAAATAGAGATGTCTAAGACAAACTCTATTATGAATAACATTTATTAGAAATGTTATGAAGGAGTCTGAGAATAATGCAAAGTAAAGTTTCGGAAGTTCAAACATATAATTATGTGCAAATTTACTTGGCAGAGGATGAATTAGAAAAACAGGAAACAAAAGAACTAATTGAGAAATATAAAGAACAAAAGTACAAGGTAGGTATATTTGTAACAGGAAAAGAGAATTATCCCGAAATTCTTAAAAAAATAGTTACAAAACAAGTAGAATTATCAGACAATGTATGCTAACATAGACGGTAAGCAATATCAGGCAAAAGGAGGCAAAATGACAGTTGTAGGATATTGTAGATTGTCTAGAGATGAGGATAAAGAAAATTACTCAAGTATAGAAGAACAAAAAAGAATTATTAAAGATTATGCTTCTTCTCGTAATTGGATTATCGAAGATAAGGACTTCTACATAGATGACAATGTTTCGGGATATACCTTTAATAGACCTGAATTCACAAAGATGTTAGAAAAAGTAAAGGGAGGAAAAATCGATGTAGTTATAGCAAAAGACTTATCAAGAATAGGAAGAAACAATGGAAAAGTTTTGGTACTTATTGATGAATTTAAAAATATGCAGAAAAACTTAATTTTAGTTTCTGAAATGGGAGGAACTTATGATGTTTTGAATGATAGAGATGACACAATTGGAATTACGACTTGGTTTAATGAAAGATATGTAAAAGATTGTTCAAGGAAAACAAGAGACCATATGTTTTCTAAACAAAAAACTGGAAGATTAGTAATGGGGAATTATTATGGCTATGTAAAAGATAAGGAAGATGTTACAAAACTATATGTAGATGAAGAAATTAGACCAGTTATAGAACTAATATACAAATTATATGTTGAAGAAGGATTAGGC
>CAWVFT010000017.1:0-7434 GCA_963928635.1 Bacillota bacterium
CAACAAAAACCACAGGAAGATAATAAACCACAAGAACAAGATAAAACAGAAAACAATACACCTCAACAACAAGAAAATTCAAATAAAAAAGAAGATAATTCAACAAATCCACAAACAGGAGATAATGTTTTAACATTTGGAATAATATTTGCTATTGCAACATTAGGATTAGCATCAACTATTATATCTAAAAAGAAATTAAAAAAATAATAAGTAAAATTTTATAAGACTAGCATTTTAAACTGCTAGTCTTATATTATGTGCGATGTTAATACAACTATATAATATAATAAACATTCTCCAATAAGGGAATGTTTATTCTTCATCAATGACATCATCAAATACAGGATCATCAAAAAATTCTTTTAATTCTATATTTAGACCTTCACAAATATGAAGTAATGTTCTTAATGTTATTAAACCTCTTTCCTTATTTATAAAATAAGTTAAAGTAGATGCAGAAACACCAGTAGATTTATACAATTTCCAAATATTCATATTTTTTTCTTTTAATAAGTTTTTTATACGAATTCTTACAGCTTGTGCTAATGTCATAATTCTCAATCCTTTCCATCTAATAGAGAGTATAACAAGAAAAAATTTTTATATACTTGCTACTTTTTAAGTTTTAAATAAAAAACTTAAAAACTACCAACTAGTTGCTTGTAATTTAGATAAAAATGTAATATAATGGAAAAAAGGTAGTTGCTAGTTTCGAAAAAACAACATTCCTACGACAAAATATGACAAAATTGATAAAAGAAATTTGTTATAATAATGATAGGGAAGTGATTGTATGGAAAAAGTGGTAGAATTAAGAAAAAGAACAATAGATATACTAGAAAAAACAAAAAAAGATATAACAAAATATGCAGAAGAAAGAAAAAAAGTTAATCAATATTTTGTGGATTCACTACAAGTAGATAATCTGAAAGAATGGGAAGAATTTTTAATTACCTTTGAAAAATTAGTAAAAGGAGGATAAGTTTTTGTGAAAATTGATAAAAAATTTCCAATAGATAGATACTATTTTCTGCGAAAAGTTGATGAAGTAGGTAGAGTAGTAATACCGATAGAAATAAGAAATGAATTAAAAATAAATGAAAATGATGATGTAGAAATATATATAAATGAATATTCTTTTACAGATAAAGTTGATGCTATTGGAAGAATAAAAATACCAACAGAAATAAGAAACAAATTAGATATTAAAATGGCAGATACTTTAAAAACATTTATTGATAATGGTAAAATAGTTTTTGAAAACAAATATATAATATAAAACAAGTTTATTTTTTTTTGAGAAACTTGTTAATAACATTACAACAAAGGAGTAATAATGATGAAAGAAATAGTTAAGATTTTAATTGCAGATGATAGCAAATCGGTAGTTAGCTTTATGAAATCATATATAGAAAAAGAGGATAAATATAAAATTGTAGGTACTTGCGAATGTGAACAAGATGAAATAGAAATGATTGACAAATTAAAACCAGATGTTGTTATTACAGATATAAAGAAAAAAAACAAATGGACAGGAATTGATATTGTAAAGAGATATGAAAATTCAGAATATAACCCCATCTTTTTTGTTGTGTCAGCAAGTGCACTTCATTATATTACAGAAATGAGAAAACTAGGAATTCAGTATTATTTAAATAAACCTTTTTCAGAACAAGAATTTATGTGTATGCTTAATAACGCATATAATGAAATTTATCCACAAAAAATAATAAATACCAATAAAAGAGTTGTAGAAAATAAAAATCAAAACCATATAACTAAATTTTTTAATATAATAAAAAAACGAATAGGAGTATAAATCTTATTCGTTTCTTTTATTCGTAAAATTTATCGGTGTTTTCATATAAATCTTCTAGATTAACATCAAGAGCTTTACAAAAACCTTTAATTTCATAATCTCTTACAGTTTTAAGACCATGTTCAATATTATGGATATCTGTGTGATAGATTGTTAATCCAAATAATTCTAATCTTATACTTAAATCTCTTAAGGAATAACCTTTTAATTCTCTGTATTTTCGTAAATTGCCACCAATAATATTTAATTTCCCATCAATTTTTTTAACTCTCAATTTGACTCACCCAAAATCTTGTTAATATTAGTACAACAATTTTATAATACAATTTTAAAAACCTGTTACAATCATATTAACAGAGTGCCAAATTTTTTAATTTTTATTCACAAAATAAAACAGGAATCATTACTGAATCCTGTTTTTATTTTTTAAAAAAGCCACTATGCCACTTAAAAAATTTTTAGGTGTCATAAGGCTAAAATAATCATCACTATACATATAAAATATTTCAGAATAAATTTCTTTGCTAATATTACGATTAAAATTATCAATGCAAGTACGAATGCGTGATTGTATTTTTTTACTAGAACAAGAATAGCTAAAAGAAACTCTATTATAGATAACTGATAAATTATCTAATAAATCTAAATTATAAAATATAAGTTTTATAATGTCTGATAAGATTCGTCCATTTTTTGAAATAGGACTAATATTTAATTTAATTAAAGTTTTTTCTAATAAATCTTCTGGAAATTGTTCGAAGTCAATATCTTTTTTTAAATCACGGATAGATTGAGTTAAGTAATTATCTGAAATAGGCTTTGGAATTATTCTAAAAACTTTTTTTGTATTCATTAGTTCATGTCTTAAATTAATATCTCCAGAAATTACAATAATGTTGCATTTCTTTTTTTTACTGCCTTCATATTCTGATAAAGTATCTATTACTTCTAAACCATTTTTCTTTGGTAAACCTAAATCTAACAACAAAATATCAGGGTTCAATTCTTTGTACATTTTTATTGCTTTTTCCCCATCATCTGCGTACCCTACAATTTTTACATTTTCATCTGACGCTAAAACCTTTTGATAATTTGTGAATATTCTCACATTATCTTCTGCAATCATAACTTTTGCTACCATAAGTTTTACCTCCAAATTTAATTTTGTATTATTTGTCAAAGATTTAAATGTATAAATTCAGTAAGATTATATCACGAAACACTTGAAAATACAAGGATTTTTGCATTGTATAACTGGAAAAAAATAGAAACAAAAACTAAAAAACACAATTTTATACACTTTTTTGCAATTTTACACAAAAAAACACAAAATTATGCAAGTTTACGCAATTATTATGCTGTAAATAGAATAAGATGTTATATTTTTAGCAACATACAACAAAAGGAAAATAATTATTCTAAAATCAAATATTTTTTGTTAAAAATATAATAAATAAAAAGAATAATTACGAGATACTACGTTATTTTAAATTACTACCGATGACTAACTAAAAATAATCTAACGTAGTGTGTCGATTGTTTTTACAATAGAGTCATATACCTTGCGACCTACGTGAAAAGGTGGTGAGTGTATGATAAAAATTGCTAAAATTGTTTTTAAGCTAATAAAGAGCGAGATAAGGTCTAGTATTTATGCTAAATCTCATCTCGCTCTTTTGTTATGTATAAAAATAATAATTAAAAGGTGTCGTAGTCCTCCTGCATTCAATTTTAAAAATTTGAAATTGAATGGAGGTAGGGAAATGAAAGAAAGAAAGAATTATTTGTTAGAATCATTATCAGTAGATGAAGATAAATATATAAAAGTTTCAATAAAAAAAGCATATCTTAAGTTTATAAGAGATAATTTTAAAGATTTAAAAATGAAAGAATACTCAATTGAAGATGTAAATATTCAAGATAAACTTCCTATTATTGAGGAGAAATATTTTTATGAGAATTTGTATCGAGTAGAATTATGGAATCTTGAACATAAATATTCTAAAAAGCAACAAGATATTTGTGTGCAAAAATTAAACAGTATGGCATTACAGTTTGGAATAGAAAAATATATTAGAACATTAACTTATAATGAAAAGTTAGTATTTTTCTTATTAAATATTCAATGCTTATCTATGAATAAAGCGTCATTTTTAATTGGTGTAGATTGGAAAACTATTAAAAGAAGAAAAGAATCAGCAGACAAAAAAATCGAGGAGGTAAAAAAGAACAATGGAAACAGATTATAAATTTAATTCATATTCACTAACTGATGCAGAATATGAAAAGGTGATTAATAAATATATGCCTTTAATTAAGAAAAAAGCAAAAAAACTAGGCTGTATGCAAGACGATTGTATACAGGAAATTACAATTTCATTATATCGTTCTCTAACTAAAAATAGAAAAAATGAAAAAAATTAAAAAAATTTTTTGAAAATGCCATAATTTTATAATTTTTTTGGAACATACCCTATAGAGAAGGAGGGAATGTTGTGGAAAATAATGAATTAATGGATATTAATACTGCAATTGCCTATGCTCAATTAGCAGTACATACTTTACAACATAGTGGAACAGAAATAAATGCAAGAGAACTGCGAAGTGAGATTAAAATGTTACATAGTAAATTTGGGACAAAAGAGGTTAAAAGACTTGCCAATGTTATTGTAAAGGGGAAGTAAAGTATGATGTATTTTTTAATAATAACATTATTGTTTATCTCCTTTGCAATATTCATTGGATTAAAGAAAAAGCATAGGAGATATAAAAAAGTAAAACCACTCAGTAAGATGACTAAGAAAGAATTCAAAAAAGCAATGAAAGATTTAGAGATTAAGTAGAGTTGTATTTTGGCTCTATTAGTTTCTTCATATCTAAAAGTTGTTAGTAAAAAGTTAAGTAGAGGTAGTTTAAAACCTATGAGAAGTAATAAAGAGTTAATTATTGAATTATATTTTGAAAATAAATTGAGAGTGGTAGATATTGCAAAATATCTTGGAATTTCAAAAAGTGCAGTTACGCAAGTTTTACAAAAGGATACTAGATATCTTGAAGAAAAGGAAATTAGGAAAAAGGAAAACAAGAGCAAAAATAGAGAATTTACAAAACAATATATGACTTCTAAAAGGAAACAAAAAAGTTCGGATACAGATTATGCAATATTAAAAAAAGCTCACGAACAAGCAAGTAGAGAGTTATCGGGTGGAAGAAAGCCAATAAGTAATAGAGCTTTTAGAGATTGGAATCCATCAATATATGACTTTAATTCAAAGAGCCAGAGTTATGTATTAAAAAGAGGAATTGTTGTAGGCAGTGATGTGCCTAAGCGAATAAATTGGAAATAAGGTGGAGGTAAAAATGCAAAAACAAGTAATAAATCAAAAAATTAAAAATGCATATATTATTGGAAGTATTGAATTACAAGCATTAAAGAAATTATTTAAAAATAATCTTATTACTGAAGATAATTACAAACTGCTAAAGGAAAAAATTATAAAAGAATATCATATTTTAGCATGAAATGATTTGAGAAAGAATTAAAAGAGAGTTATAATACAAACTGGGAAGACACAGTTGGATTGGAGGAACCGTTGCAGGTAAAAGTAATAAAAAAGGTCGATGGTAGAATCGATAGGAAAACTGGGAATGTCTATAACGAAAGATTGAGAGTATGTGCATATTGTAGAGTAAGTACAGATTCAGAAGAACAAAAAAATAGTTATGATTCTCAATTAAAATATTACAAGGAGAAGATTACAACTAATTCAAACTGGTCATTTGCAGGAATTTATGCAGACGAGGCTATAAGTGGTACACTTGATTATAAAAGAGATGACTTTATGAGAATGATAACAGATGCATTAGAGGGGAAAATTGACTTGATAATGACAAAATCAATTTCTCGTTTTGCAAGAAATACTGTAGATACATTAAAGTATGTCAGAAAGTTAAAAGAAAGGAACATTGCAATAATTTTTGAAGAAGAAAATATAAATACATTGGAAATGGCAGGAGAACTTCTTTTAACTATATTAAGCTCTATAGCACAACAGGAAAGTGAAAATATTTCAACTCATGTAAAGTTGGGATTAAAAATGAAAATGGAGAGGGGTGAACTAGTAGGATTCAATAATTGTCTAGGTTACAGATATGATTACAAAACAAATACAATGTCTATAAATGAAGAAGAAGCAGAAATTGTGAAATATGTATTTAGAAGATATTGTGAAGGAGCAGGATCAACAGTTATTGCTAGAGAATTATCAGAACTAGGGCATAAGAGTCCAAAAGGTGAAAATACTTGGTCAGAATCAACTGTTAGAGGAATAATAAGAAATGAAAAATATATAGGAAACGTTCTAATGGGAAAAACTTATACATTAGATCCTATATCACATAAAAGAGTTACTAATATGGGAGAAGAGGACAAGTATTATATAGAAGAACATCACGAGCCAATAATACCTTTGGAGGTTTATGAAAAAGCTCAATATATTCTAAACTCTAGAAGAGTAACTAGAGAGACAGGTAGAAAAGGAAGTAATTATAGTAGAATGTATCCTTTTAGTAGTATGTTATATTGTGGATTCTGTGGCGAACATTATGTAAGAAAAAATTTATATCCACATACAAACTATTCACAAAGAGCTTGGCAATGTATGAAATATGTAAAGAAAGGCAAAAGATTTTGTCCTGATTCTAAAATACTAAAAGAGGAAATAATAGAAAATTGTTTTGTAGAAGCATATAGAATATTAACTAATGACAATAAAGAAATTATCAAAAATTTTATTGATAAAATTGACGATATACTAGCTCAGAATAATGCGAAAAGTATAATTGAAAAATTAGAACTAGAAAAACAAAATTTAGAGGACAAACAAAATAAGTTGTTAAATTTAGTTTTAGATGGTACAATAGATAAGGAAATGTATGCATCAAGAAAAGATGAATTAAATAAAAAAATTAAGAAAATAGAGAAACAGCAAGAAGAATTGTCAAGAGATGTAGAAGACGAAGCAATAATGAATTCTGGTAGAAACAAGATAAAAGCCTTTTTTGAGGAAGAGGATTTAAGACTTGAAGAATTTGATGAAGAAATATTTGAAGCACTTGTACATAAAGCTATAATAGGAGAAGTAAAAGATAATGGAGAAAAAGATCCTTATGTAATTAATTTTGTATTTAAAAGTGGTTTTGAATATGATAAAATAAAGGCGAAAACTGATAGCTTAATTTCTAGTGAAGAAGTACTTATTTTAAAATTTGATAGTTTTCAGAATTTTGTTTCATTTGAGAAACAACCTGATGGAAGTTTACAGAAAAAATTGAAAACGAAGATAACAGTCAAAGTCACATTAAATAACTAATGACCTGTTAACAATCAACAAACAGGGTAAAAAACACCTTTCAACGATGAGGCTTCTAGTCATGTGGAAGTCTGTGCGTTGCTAGAGTTAAAGAAATGCCGGCCATTGCTGAATTTACTAGCTTTCAAGATACGATAATGTTTCATAAAAGAAGTAGATTTGGACTAGAAAAAGTACAAAATTCTGAAATTAATGTTAAGGTTGTTTTAGATATGGAGTGTGGAAACATATAAAACGAAT
>CAWVFT010000018.1:0-8300 GCA_963928635.1 Bacillota bacterium
CAATGGTAGAACCTCAGCCTTCCAAGCTGATGACGTGGGTTCGATTCCCACTACCTGCTCCAAATTATAACAACTTACGAACTATAAAGTTTGTAAGTCGTTTTTAATTATTGAAAAATAATTTTATCAATATAAACATAATTGTTCATATCATAAGCTAAATTATTATCTATATAATTTTTAGCAAAGTTACAAACATCATACATTCTTTTTCCTTTGAATAACGGATTAATATATCTAACTTTTGCTCCATGATGTACATAATATATATTTTTAGGTTTTTCTTTAGATATCTTTACTTTTTTTGATTTTCTCCATATGTTAAATATTGTATTATATCTAGAATTTTCTATAATATTAATTATATCGCTTTCTTTTAGTTTATATAAATCTTCTTTTGTTATTTTATTTTCATTACTCAATTCTTTTAGAATATCAGCTATAAGTTGCATAGAATATCGTGTCCTGTCCTCGCGATAAATAACTGATAATTTGCTTGTAACTTTCACAAAGTTTCTGGCTATTTTTTTAGTTTTGAAGCCTAATTCCTCTTCACCTTCTTCATTCTTTTCAATTTCTATATCATTATATATTTCCGCAATAGCATCTAAATTTAACAGATTATAAGTAAATAGGGCATTCGACAAAGAATATTCTAATCTATCAGCAGATAACTTAGGTATATCATTATCTGCTATCGGATACATATGGTAATTATCTATTTCCTCAACTTTTATATTATCTCTTTCTAATAGTTTCATTATTTCTTCAGAATTTTTAATGGTAACTGTAGTTAAATCTTCTGTTGACTCTTGTGTCATATAGTCCCCATTTAAGAAATCTACACAGTGTTTAAATGCTGGAGTTGATATATCGTGAAATAGTCCAGCCAATGTTTGTTTCTTGTCATGTGTAAAATGCCAAACAATTAAAGCTACTGCAACTGAATGATCTAGGCTAGAGAAGAAGAATTTACTTTCGAATAAATCTGAATAAATTGTACCGCAAGTAACACTAATATATTGTTGTGATAATAATTCTTTTGTGTCTATATATTCATTTAACCATTCTGGAAATTCAGGTTCTATAACTTTAAAATATTCTTTAATTTCTTTACTGGCAATATTTTCATAATATTTACTCATATAAGTTATCCTCCTATTATTTAAAAAATTATAAATAACACTAAAATATTTTCCTTAAGTAAGTAAATTAAAGATTAATAAATAGTATCCAATATACAGAAAACTCAATGTTTTTTAAAATTATTATTTCGAAAACATCATTGATTTTTATTTGGGGTATTTCTTTGTATTTTTTATTGACTTTTAAATATTTTATTGATATTATTTATTCGTAAATTTAATCTTTAAGTTACTTACTTAAGGAAAAAATAAGACCTAAATCAAACAAAAGAAGGAGGACAAAAACAGATAAACCAGAGCTTTAAAAGAAAAAATAATAAAGGAATAACCTTAATAGCATTAGTAATCACAATAATTATTTTATTAATACTAGCAGGAGTAACAATAGCTGCTCTATCAGGAGATAATGGAATATTAAAAAATGCGACAAAAGCAAAAGAAGAAACAGAACAGGCAGAAGAAGATGAATTGAGAAAATTAACAGCTTTAGAGGCTGCAACACATTTAGAAAATGAAGACATACATCAACTTTTGAAAAATCTGGACAAAATGAAGCATTTGTCGAATTTTGCGATGAAAAGTTCGGCATTTTTTTAAAATCTATTGACTTTTTATGTTAATATATTGTATAACATTTAAAATAGCTATTTAAAATTATAATTTAAAAATATTTTCGAGAATAATTTTAAAAAAAGAAAAAATTAAATCATTTTAGCAAATTTAAAATTTTACTGAAAAAAAATAGAAAATTAGAAATTTATAAATCTGTAAATTTATAATCTTAAAAATAATCCAACTTTTTATAATTTAAAATTTATAAGACAGTATTTATATTAATATAAAAATTTAATCATTTAATTTTTAATATTTTAAGATTCTAATATATTTAAATCATTTTATTTAATTTAATAAATTTTTTAAGAATCAGTGTGTAATTTAATATTCTAGCATATGATATTAAAAATTCAAGTAAATTCAAAAAGTAATACTGAAAATTAGATAAAAATTCCTAAAAGTATTGAATAGAGTAAAATAATTTGCTAAAATAGGAAGGAAGGCATGTATGGAAAAACCCAAACCAAAATATAAATTAAGAAACGACTTCATATTTAAAAAAGTATTTGCCCAAGATGAAAATAATAGTGAATTAATAGATTTATTAGAGGCAATACTAAATATAAAGATAGAAAAAGTAGAAGTAAAAAATCCAGAGCTACCAAAAAATGTAATGGATGAAAAAGCATCAACACTAGATATAAAAGCGTACATAGATAATGATACAATAATTGATATAGTGATGCAGGTAAAAAATGAATATAATATAGCAGATAGAAGTATAGTATATTTATCAAAATTAGTAGCAGGACAGATAGAAGTAGGAGAGAACTATAAAAAATTAAAGAAAAGTATATCAATAATAATATTGCTATATAATTATTTTGATACAAATACATATCACAATATAGCACATATGAAGTTTGAGAAAACAAAAGAAGAAAAATATGTAGAAATGGGATATAAAAAAGAACAAGAGATAGCCATACCAAAATTAGAGATGCATTTTATAGAATTGCCAAAGTTCGTAAAGAAAAATGGAGGAACCAAAACAAAATTAGAACAATGGTTGTGGTTAATATCTGGAAGGGAGGAAAAGATAAAAATGGCAAAAAAAGAAAATGTACAAGTAAAAAAAGCTTCAGAGGTATTAGATAAAATGAATTTAACAGACTCAGAAAGAGAATTATATGAGGCAAGAGAACTAGGACTATATTTTCAACAAATAGGATTAGCAAATGCAGAAGAAATGGGAAAGACAAAGGGAGAAAAAATCGGAATTAATAAAAAAAATAAAGAGATACTAAAAAAATTATTAATGCAGAATGCATCTGATGATTACATAATGGACTTATTGGAAATAAATAAAGAAGAACTGGAAAAAATGAAAAAAGAATTAATGGAAACAGTTTATTAAAGATGTGCAGAAAATAATAAAACTTGTTCAAAAGGGACAGACCTATTGAGTATATAATTTTAATATATAAAAAAAGAAATCTCAGAAAATAAAATATAATTTCTGGGATTTTTTAGATTTTAATTAAAAAATTATAAATAACACTAAAATATTTTCCTTAAGTAAGTGACTTAAAGATTAAATTCATGAATAAATAATATCAATAAAATATTGAAAAGTCAATAAAAAATAGTAAAAAATATACCAAGTTAAAATCAATAATGTTTTTGAAGACATAATTACAAAAACTTTAAGTTTTCAGTATATTGGATACTATTTATTAATCTTTAAGTCACTTACTTAAGGAAAAAAATAAGACCTAAATCAAACAAAAGAAGGAGGATAAAAACAGATGAACCAAAGCTTTAAAAGAAGAAACTATAAAGGAATAACCTTAATAGCACTAGTAATAACAATTATTGTGTTATTAATTTTAGCAGGAATAACAATTGCTACAATTACAGGTGATAACGGAATAATAAAAAACGCAAATGATGCAAAAGAAAAAAACGAAATTGCAGAAGAAAAAGAAATAATAGATAGAGCCACTATACAAGCTATAGGTAAAAATAAAAGGGGCAATTTAGTTAAAACCGAATTACAAGAAGAATTAGATAATATTACGAATAAAGATAAAACAGAAGTTTTAAAAGATTCAGCAGATAATTTTTATGTATGTTTTATAGATACAAATAGATATTATGATGTTGATATAGATGGAAATGTGGAAGGCCCTATTGAAGTAGATAGAGCAGTAGATAAAAATCCGGGAGATATAACAAAAGATAAAGATGGACATGTATTGACAGGAAACACAGAGGAAGAAGCATATGAAATATGGTGTATAGAGGATTTATGTGCTTTATCAAATTCTTGTAATAATGGAACAACATATGTTAGAAAATATATAAAACTAATGATAAATTTGGATTTTAAATCAGATTTATCATATATAAATGGAAAAATTTCAACAGAAGGAAATATACCAAATTGTAATTCAAAAGAAGAATTACAAGGAATTTTAACAAATGGAGAAGGATTTTGCCCAATAGGTACAGGTACTAGTGACGCCAATACAAAATCTTTTAGAGGGAATTTTAATGGGAATTATAATGAAATTATGAATTTATATGTAAACAGAGAATATAAAGCTGGTTTATTTGGAGATTGCTGGGGAGCAAAAATAGAAAATATAACTGTAAAAGGTTATGTGGCTGTAAAAAATGATTTATCTAGACAAATTGTACAGGCAGGAGGAATAACTGCAAAAAGTAGAAATTCTAAATTTATAAATTGTACTAATTATACAAATATTAAAGATACAAAAGGTTCTAGAATAGGTGGGATTTCAGGAGTTGAATATAATGACGGTAGTGAATTTATAAATTGTGCTAATTATGGAAATATAACTAAAGAGATTAGTAGTAATAATGCAGGAATACTTGGATGGGACTGGAGTGTTGGAAGCAAAATATATAATTGTTTTAATGCAGGAACAGTAAACAATGGTATTTTTTGTAATGTTCATGGTAATATATTAGTAATAAATTCAGTAGATTATGGAAAATCCAACTCAATGATACCAAGTAAAACTATTGAAGTAAGTAATTGCTTCAAATTGATACAAGAGTCTATTTTAGAAACTAATCCAAATGTTGTCATATATGAGGAAAATCAAATGAAATCAATAGAATTCATAAATGAATTAAATGCATTTATTGAAACAGGAGGAAACGGAGAAGATATTGATACAACAGGATGGGCAAAATGGTTGTACAATGAAAATGAATTTCCAACATTAGATATAAAAACAACATGGACTGGGACAGAATGGATAACAATGAATGAATAAATATAATAGATTATAATGATAAACACATTAGGAAAAAATAAGACTAACATATTCAATATGCTAGTCTTATTTTTTCATGATATTTTATCAATTCTATATGTTCATTGGTATAAATAAGTTTGTGCATAAAAATGAGCATATAGATAAAAAGAACAAATATTTTTTATTTTTCAATATACATTTTTAATAAAATACACTAAAAAGGTTGATATTTTTACTAAATTAATATAAAATCAAAAAAGACAAAACAAAGGAGGAATCAAATGATAACTTTACAAGATGTTAAAGAAAATAGTGAAGTAGAATCACTAATAATAGGAGCTCAAAAGCAATTAGACGAGCTTCGGATACACAGAACATGGGCATAGACATATATCAATAGTATCAAAAAGAGCAGGAGAAATACTAGAAAAATTAGGATATCCAGAAAGAACAGTAGAATTAGCAAAAATAGCAGGATATTTACATGACATAGGAAACTGTGTAAATAGAGTAGATCATGCACATAGTGGAGCAATAATGGCTTTCAACATTTTAAAAGATATGGGAATGGAAGTAGAAGAAAGAACAAAAATAATGACAGCAATAGGAAATCATGACGAAAAAACAGGAACAGCAGTAAGTGATATATCAGCAGCATTAATACTTGCAGACAAATCAGATGTAAGTAGAGACAGAGTAACAAACAAAAATATGTCAACATTTGATATACATGATAGAGTAAACTATGCTGTAACAGAATCAAAATTAGAAATAGATGAAAAAGAACGAAAAGTAATACTAAAATTAACAATAGACAACAAAATAAGTCCAGTATTAGACTATTTTGAAATATTTATGGATAGAACAATGATGAGCAAATATGCAGCAAAATATCTGAAAATATGGTTTGAATTAATAATTAATAATACAAAACTATTATAAACCAAAAACGAAGACAAATAAATGAAAGGAATGATATAAAATGGCAGAGAAGGAAGCTAAAAAAGAAAATAAAAAGACAAACAAAAGAAAAACAGGAAATAAAATAGCAATTATTTCTTGCATATTAGCAGCAATATTATTATCAATGATTGCTATATTTGGAATATATCTAAAAGATGGAAATAGAATGGTAAACAAACTAAAAGGAATATCATATGGAATGGATATAACAGGAGCAAGAACCATTGTACTTACACCTTCAACAGAAACAAATACAATTGTTAAAGATGCAGAAGGAAAAGAAGTAGAAGATGGAAGCAGTTTAACAGATGATGAAATCACTCAAAATGGCTATACAAAGGAAGAAGTACCAGTAAATAATAGTGAAGTATTAAACAAAGAAAATTACATTAAATCAAAAGAGATAATTCAAGCTAGATTTAGCGACTTAGGAATAAAGAATTACAACATCAGTGTAAACGAAGAAAATGGAGAAATTACAGTAGAGATACCAGAAGATGATAAAACAGACGATTTAGTAAGCAATTTAGTAACAAAAGGAAAATTTCAAATAATAGACAGCGAGACAAAAGATGTTTTAATGGATAATAATGATATAAAAGATGTGCAAATAATAGACGAAACAAGCTATGGTTCAGGTGTATATCTAAACATTAAATTTAACAAAGAAGGAACTAAAAAATTTGAAAACATAACAAATACATACACAAATACAACAAGCAACACAAGTACAGATACAAATATAGCTGATAACACAACAAATTCAGCAGATGCTAATACAACAGAAGACACATCAAGTGAAGAAACATCAAAAACAATAACAATGAAAATAGATGACGACGAAATAATGACAACAGATTTTGACCAAGTAATAAAAAATGGAGAAATGTCATTATCAGTAGGAAGCTCAACAACAGAAAAAGACGAGCTAGCTGAATATGTAGAAAATGCTAAAAACATAAAAGCAACACTAGATAATGAAGAAATGCCTATAAAATATGAAGGAACAAAAAATGAATATATATTAACAGATATAACAAGAGACTGGCTAAACTATGCTAAAATTGGAATGATAATAATCATTGCAGTTGCCTTATTAGTATTAGTAATTAGATATAAGCTATATGGATTTTTAGCATCAATTGCATATGTAGCATTTGCCGCAATTTATACAATATTATTAAGATATGCAAATGTAACAATAACTTTAGAGGGAATATTTGGAATAGCTATAGTATTCATATTAAATTACATATTTGCAAATAAATTATTAAATAATATTAGAAAAGAAAAAGAAGAATATAACCTAAATAAAATAGCAAAAGAAACATACAAAGAATACTTTATAAAAATAATTCCATTATGTATAATGGCAATAACCTTTTGCTTTATAAGCTGGGAGCCAGTAAGTAGCTTTGGAATGGTAATGTTCTGGGGAATATTATTAATTGCAATATACAACATATTAATAACAGTAAACATGATGAAATTAAAGGCTGATAAAAGGAGGGACAGCAATGACTAAAAAAACGAATAAAATATTGATAGTATTAATGATACTAATAATTATAGCAGGCGTACTAATGGTAATATTCAAAGGATTCAACTTTGACTTAAAATATCAAGACACAAAACAATTAGAATTTGGTATAGGACAACAATTTAGTATATCAGACATAAAAGCAATAACAGATGAAGCATTAGATAACGAACAAGTATTAATCAGAAAAGTAGAAGTATATGAAGATGCAGTAAATATAACAGCAAAAGAAATAACAGATGAGCAAAAAGCAAACATAATAACAAAAGTCAATGAAAAATATGGAACAGAATTAAATGCTGAAGAAATAGAAGTAACAACAATAGCACATACAAAAGGAAGAGATATAATAATGCCATATGTAGTACCATTTATAATTGCAACAATTATAATACTAGTATATATGATGATAAAATATTACAAATTAAATTCAGGAAAAGTATTAGTAAAAACAATAGGAGTTATTTTACTTACACAAATATTACTATTTAGCATAATGGCAATAACAAGGATACCAATAGGAAGATTAACAATACCATTAGTTTTAACAGTATATATGTTAACTTTAGTATGGTACACATCAAAACTAGAAAATCAACTTAAAGCAAAAAAACAAGAAAATTAAAAACTTTGTTACAATTTATAATAATTACAATTCATAGTTCTATAAACATAAAAGTCTTGAAAAAGTTTAATTCATATTTTTTGAGTGAGTATGTAGTGGGGACCGACAAATTATAAGCTGTTACAAAATTTTCGTAAGTAAATTTTGTTTACAGCTTGTTATGCAGTTGGGACGAACGAGAT
>CAWVFT010000019.1:0-8382 GCA_963928635.1 Bacillota bacterium
ATCTCGTTCGTCCCAACTGCATAACAAGCTGTAAACAAAATTTACTTACGAAAATTTTGTAACAGCTTATAATTTGTCGGTCCCCACACGAGCTCACTCGAAAAATATGAATTAAACCTTTTCAAGATTTTATATAATTTGAAAAGCTGTGAATTGTAACTAAATTTATTTTAAAACCTTGTAATTATATTAAAAAAATGATATATTAAGAACATGAAATCAAAAGAAAAAGAAGGGAGACCATCGATGAAAAAAATAAAAAATAATAAAGGAATAACACTAGTAGCATTAGTCATAACAATAATAGTATTACTAATATTAGCATCAATTACAGTATATGTAGGAACAGATAGCATAAAGCAGTCAAAAGAAAATATATTATTAACAGAAGTAGGAATGGTACAACATGCAGCACTAGAAAGATACACACAAGAAAGTATAATGAATAGTAATAAATATCCAGGAACGCCATATAGTTCAATGGAAGAAATAAAAAGTGCAATTTCTGAATTAACAAGTGACCAAGAACTAACTCAATTATTAAATAACAACACAACACCAGAAGACTATTATTTATTAACACCAACAGATTTAGAAGAAATGCAAATAAAAAATACAGAAGATTCATACATAGTAAATTACAAACTAGGATTAGCAATAAATATTACAAACCAAAAAACATCATCAGGAGAGCCAGTATATGTATATGCAAAAGACAGCACAGATTAAGGAGGATTTTTTGTGGACATAGAGAAAGTTATAAGGCAAAATCAATTAAAAATAGATAAAGAAAAAATAAAATATAATGAGCCAATGAACTTACATACTAGCTTTAAAGTAGGAGGTCCAGCAGAATGTTATATTAAAATAGAAAATTATGAAGAACTTGTAGAAATACTTAGATTCGCCAAAAGAAACAATATAAATATAACAATTATCGGAAATGGAAGTAATATTTTAGTAAAAGATAGTGGAATAAAAGGAATTGTCTTGCAAATAAATATCAAAAAATATGAACTAAAAAAAGAAGATAAAAAAATAACACTAAGTGTAGGAGCTGGAAATAAATTATCAGAAATTGCTCAAAAACTAGTAAACGAAGAAATAACAGGATTTGAAGAATTATCAGGAATACCAGGAACAATAGGTGGAGCAATAAAAATGAATGCAGGAGCACACGGAAAAGAAATAAAAGATATATTACAAAATGCAACGGTTTGCGATTTAGATGGAGATACAAAAAAGCTAGAAAATAAAGATTTAAAATTTTCATACAGAAGTAGTGTTTTAAATCAACAAAAATATATAGTTTTAGAAGCAGAATTTAATTTAGACAAAGGAACAAAAGAAGAAATAAAACAAAAAATGGAAGAATACAAAAAATATAGAACAGAAAAGCAACCATTAGAATATCCAAGTGCAGGAAGCACATTTAAAAGAGGAGAAAATTATATAACAGCAAAATTAATTGACGAAGCAGGTTTAAAAGGGTACAGTATTGGTGGAGCACAAGTTTCAGAAAAACACGCCGGATTTATAATAAACAAAGGAAATGCAACAGCAACAGATATACTACAGCTAATAGAATATGTAGAGAAAACAATATATGATAAATTTAAAGAAAAAATAAAACTAGAAATAGAAATATTAGGAGATTAACTGTAGCATTCAGAAAGGAAGGAATATAAATGAAGGGATTTATGCACTGGTTTAAATCTAGTACAAAAATGAAAAGATGGATATTATTAATATTAATAGGGATAATGTTAGCGTGTTATGGAATAGCTCAAATATTAGTATTAAAAGAAGTATCATTCCAAGAGGTAGGAAAAATAATAGCAATTTTTGTAGTTGGATTTTTGGCAATAGTAATAGGATTAATATATATAAATAAAAGGACATTAGAGTTATTAGTAGAATCTACAGATGACAGAATGGAAAATAAAAAAAATGTAAATATTAAATCATTAATATTTAACAAAAAAGTATATGAACAAGGACCAAATATTGTAGTAATAGGAGGAGGTACTGGACTAAATACAGTTTTATCAGGACTAAAAAAATATACTGATAACCTAACTGCAATAGTAACAGTATCAGATTATGGAGAAGAAGCAAGTATCTCAAGAAAAGAATTGGGGACAAAGCCTTTAGATGATATTAGAGATAGTATAGTGTCTTTAGAAAATGAAGAAGGAGAATTGGATAAATTATTAAATTATAAATTCCAAGATGGTAAATTAAAAGGCTTATCATTTTCTGATATATACTTTTTAGCAATGAGTAAAGTAAATGGAGACTTTACAGACTCTATAATGAAAAGCAATGAAGTATTAAACATAACAGGAAAAGTAATTCCAGTAACACTTGACGAAATGAACATAACAGCAGAGTTAGATAATGGCTACATAGTAAAGGAAAAATCAAAATTAGCAGAAATAGTATATGAAAAAGTAACAAAAATAAATAGAATATATTTAAATCCTTCAAATTGCAGACCAGCTCCGGGAGTTTTAGATGCAATAAAAAATGCTGACTGTATAATAATAGGACCAGGAAGTTTATATACAAATGTAATACCAAACTTATTAGTAAATAATGTTGCAAGAGCAATAAAGGAATCAGTTGCAATAAAAATATATATAAGTAACATAATGACAGAGCCAGGACAAACAGATAACTATACAGTATCAGACCATATAAACGCAATACTAGAGCATTGTGGAAAAGGAATAGTTGATTACTGTATATATGATACAGGAGAAATAGTTCCAGAAATAATCAAAAAATATAATAAAGACGGACAAGACCTAGTAGAACAAGATATAGATAAAATAAAAGGAATCAAATTCTTACAAAGAAATTTAGCAACAGTAACAGATGGATATATAAGGCATGACCCAAATTTAGTTGCATCATCCATAATAGAATTAATATGTGATGACTTAAAATATCAAGATAAACAAAATGACCCTCAATACATGATGCTAAGCAATAAATTAAGAGAAGATAAGAGAATACAAAAAATCCAAAAGAAGATGGAAAAGAAAGAAAAGAAAAATCTAAAAAATCCAAATAAAGCTAAAGAAGAAAAAAGAAGTAAAAGCAAATTCAGTAGTAAATATAGTGAAAGAATAGCATCAATAAGAGAAGCAGACGAAAAAACTAAAAAGAAAAATCAACAAAGAAAACAAAGTCAAAATAGAAAGCCAAAAGCAAAAACAACAAAAGTAAATCATCCAGAAACAAGACAAAGAGCGAAAAAAACACCACAAGAAATCAGAGAAGAAATGCTTAAAGAATTGGAAAAAAGTAAACTAAAAGATTAAAATTAAGAAAGAAATGGAAAGCTAAAAATAATTACAAAATTTCTAACCAGATTCTATCTTAAGAAAGGAATGAGATTAAATATGAAATTTACGAAGGAAAATCTAAACTTAGAAAAAGGACTAAAGAAAGAATGGATAATCACAAATGGATTAGGAGGATTTGCAAGTTCAAGCATAATTGGAGCAAACACAAGAAAATATCATGGATTATTAATAGCACCAGTATCTCCACCGGCAATGCGTTTTTTGATATTATCAAAACTTGATGAAAGTATAGAATTAAATGACAAAAAATATGACTTATTTACAAACATAGGAAAAGACTATATTTCAAAGGGATTTGAATATCAAGAAAGCTTTGAAAAAGAGTACTTCCCAACTTTTACATATAAAGTTGAAGATACTGTAATTACAAAATCAATATGTATGGAATATGGAAAAAATACAGTAGGGGTGTATTATAAAATTAAAAATGGAGAAAAAGATGCAAAATTAACAATATCACCAATAATGAATTTCAGAGACTTCCATTCAATAAACACAAATTCTAAATTTGAATTAAAACAAGATATAAAAAGAAATAAAGTAAAAATTATAATAGATAATCATAAGCAAAACCCAATATATATGTATTTATCAGAAGGAAAATATTATCCTCATGAAAATGATGTATTTTATAATATGTTTTATGTAGAAGAAGAAAAAAGAGGATTCTATCCAGAAGAGAACCATATAGTAGTAGGAAGTTATCAAATTGGAATAAGGCCACATGAAGAAAGAGAACTATCTTTCATCTGCTCATTTGAAGAAAATATTGATGAAATAAATGTTAAAGAACTAATGAAAAGAGAAAAAGAAAGAAAAGAAAAAATAATACAAGACACAAAATTAATAGAAGAAAGCAAAGATAATAAAGAGAAACAAGAACTATTAAAAGAACTAATTGCAACAGCAGATGATTTCATAGTAAAAAGAACATCATTTAATTTACATACAATAATTGCAGGATATCACTGGTTTCTAGACTGGGGAAGAGATTCATTAATAGCATTTGAAGGCTTATTACTAATACCAAAAAGATATGAAATAGCAAAAGAAGTAATTTTAACAATGATAAGAGATATCAAATATGGATTAGTACCAAATGGATATTCAGGATATGACAATAGACCATTATATAATAGTGTAGATGCATCATTACTTTTATTTGAAGCAATACAAAAGTACTTAGAATATACAGGAGATTATAATTTTATAAAAGAAAATGTATATAAGAAATTAGAAGATATAATAGAAAACTACATAAATGGAATAGATGTCGATAATAACAATATATACCTAGATTCAGATTATTTGCTAGTTTCAGGAACAGAAAGTACACAAAATACATGGATGGATGTCAAAATAGGAGACTATGCAGTAACACCAAGAAACGGAAAAGCAGTTGAAATAAATAGTATGTGGTACAATAGCTTAATGATAATGGCTAGCCTAACATCAAAAATAGGTAAAAAAAGTGAAGTTAAGAAATATAAGGAATTAGCAGAAAACTGCAAAATATCATTTAATAACAAATTCTATAATGCAAGAAGAAAATCATTATATGATGTTCTAGGAGACAACAAAATAAGACCAAACCAACTATTTGCATTAAGTTTAACATATCCAGTAATAGAGCCAAACTCAGAAATAGCAAAAAATATCATAAATACAGTAGAAAAGAAGTTATTAAATAAATATGGACTTAAAACGCTAGCAAAAGGAGAAGACAACTATGTAGAGATATATGAGGGTGAACCTAGAAAAAGAGATATGAGCTATCACCAAGGAATAACTTGGGTTTGGTTACTTGGAATATATTATGATGCATTAGTAAATATGGCAAATGCAACAAAAACAAAACAAGAGAAAAAGAAAATTCAAGAAAAAATAGAGAAATTTAAATTAGAAGTATTAAATACATTTAAAAAAGATATAAATGAAAGAGGTTGTGTAGGAAGCATAGCAGAAATATATGATTCTGCAAAGCCATTTGAGCCAAAAGGAGCAGTATCACAAGCTTGGAGTGTGGCAGCAATAATTAAGATTATAAATTAGGTATACAATAAAGCGTTGGTATATATACCAGCGCTTTCAACAAGTGAGTTACAGTTCAGTAATTAAAGAAGATAAACGCTCCTCACAAGACCCTCCAAAATTAATAAATTATTATATTCTCGCGCTATTTAAGTTTTAATTGTACTGAACTGCAACTGAGTTTATGTAATTGTTGATAATTTAAATAATTAATGTTATTATACAAGTGGAGGAAGAATATAAAATGAGAATATTAGGAGTAGACCCTGGATTTGCAATAACAGGATATAGTATTATAGATTACATTGGAAATAAATTTCATTTAGAAACATCAGGAGCAATATTAACAGAGGCGAAAACCTCTTTTCCATTAAGATTAGAAAAAATAAACAAAGAACTTGATAATATAATAAAGATGTATAAGCCAGATGCAATGGCAATAGAGGAATTGTTTTTTAACAATAATGCAAAAACTGCAATAAACGTAGCACAAGCAAGAGGCGTAATATTAATTACAGCAAGGCAAAATAACGTAGATATTTATGAATACACACCACTCCAAGTAAAGCAAGCAGTAACTGGATATGGAAGAGCAGATAAAATACAAGTGCAAAGAATGGTAAAAATGATTTTGAATGTAGAAAAACTTCCAAAACTTGATGATACAACTGATAGTATGGCTATGGCGATATGCCATGCACATTCAGCCAAGTTCTCAGAAAAACTATAAAATACTTGAAAAAAAGGCAAAAACAATGTAAAATATATAGGTGTAAAAGGAGAGATAACATGTATTTAATAGTAGGATTAGGAAATCCAGAAGAAGATTATTCAAATACAAGACATAATATGGGTTTTGATACAATTAACGAAATAGCCAAAAGATATAACATCAGTGTAACAAAAAAGAAATTTAAAGGGCTATATGAAAATTGTACAATAGAAGGACAAAAAGTTATTTTATTAAAACCACAGACATTTATGAACTTAAGTGGAGAATCAATAAAAGAAGTTGCTCAATATTATGACATACCAATTGAAAATATTATAGTAATATATGACGATATGGACATAGAAAAAGGAGCCATCAAAATAAGAAAAAAATGTGGACCAGGAGCACATAATGGAATGAAATCAATTGTAGAAAATTTAGATTCAAAAGATTTTCCAAGAATAAGAATAGGAATAGGAAAACCAAATAATGATTTTGATAAAATAAATTATGTAATAGGTCATGTAGAGAAAGAAGAAATGGAAATTCTAAAAAAAGGAGTAAACAAAGCAGCAGATGCTGTTATTGAAATATTAAAAAGTGATGTAGATACAGCAATGAATAAATTCAATTAAAAGAAGTGTTATTTATTGTGGAAAATTATATAGCAAGTAAATTTAAGGAAAGAAAGAGGCAGAAAATGTTAGAAATATTAATAGAAGAAAAGAACAAAGAAGAAAAAATAGCATTAGTAGAAAATGGCAATTTAGTGGAATACTATGAAGAAAATGAAGAATCAAACAGAAAAGAAGGAAATATATATGTAGGAACAATAAAAGATATAATAGTTGGAATGCAATCAGCATTTGTAGATATAGGAACAGAAAAAAATAGTTTTATACATATAAAAGATATATTACCAAAAGTAGACGAAACAAAAAACAAAGTCAACACAAATATCAATATAAAAGACTTAATAAAACCAGGGCAAAAAATATTGGTTCAAATAAAAAAAGACAGTAATGAACAAAAAGGAGCAAGAGTATCAACACATATAAGCTTACCAAGTAAATATATAGTTTTTATGCCAGATACAGACTTTGTTACAATATCACAAAAAATAGAAAACAAAAATGAACAAGAAAGATTAATAAAATTAGTAAAAGAAAACATCAGTAAAGGTAATGGAGCTGTAATAAGGACATCAGCAAAAGGAAAAGAAAAAGAAATAATTGATGATTTAAAAAGAGTAGAAGAAAAATGGAATAAAATAAAAGAAAAATACGAAAAAAATCAAAATAAAAGTCAATTAATATACAAATCTGAATCAATAATTCAAAAAATGATTATAGATTTATCAGAAGATAAAAAATTAGAAAAAATTATTACAAACAGCAAAAAAGAATATGAAAATTTGCAAGACTATATAAAAGAAAATCCAGGAATATCAGATACAAAATTAGAACTATCACAAAACGATATATTTGAAAAATATGATTTATCAAAACAAATTGAAAAATTAGAAAAAAGAAAAATTTGGCTAAAATGTGGAGGATTTATAACAATTGATAAAACAGAAGCATTAACAGCAATTGATGTGAACACTGGAAAATACACAGGAAATAAAAGTTTGGATGACACAATATATAATGTAAATAAAGAAGCTACAACAGAAATAGCAAAACAATTAAGACTAAGAGATATTGGTGGAATTATTATAATAGATTATATAGACATGACAAATACAGAAAATAAAAGAAAAATAGAAGAACTTCTAAAAGAAGAATTAAAAAAAGACAGAAGCAAAACACAAGTAGAAGGATTTACAAAATTAGATTTATTAGAAATGACTAGAAAACACATATGCAGTCATAAAGACAGCTAATTGTGTGCCTAAAGGAAGGAATGAGATTAAAATTGAAAATAG
Source organism: Bacillota bacterium (assembly GCA_963928635.1). GTDB lineage: Bacteria > Bacillota > Clostridia > TANB77 > CAG-508 > CAG-269. The sequence continues at coordinate 8,045 of CAWVFT010000019.1, forward strand.
GTTTTGTATCACTAGGTTGTAGCAAAAATCTTATAGATACAGAAATAATAATAGGAATGTTTAAACAAAACAATTATAAAATAGTAAATAATCCAGAAGAAGCAGAAATAATCGTTATAAACACATGTGGATTTATAGACCAGGCTAAAGAAGAAGCAATAAATACTATTTTAGAAATGGCAGAATTCAAAAAAGATAAATGCAAATATCTAATAGTGATGGGATGTCTAGTACAAAGATACTATAATGAACTAATAAAATTGCTACCAGAAGTAGACTTATTTATCAAATTAGAAGATTATGACAAAGCATGGAATATGATAGAAGATTTAATAAAA